>JACKII010000003.1:300000-532368 GCA_020638555.1 Alphaproteobacteria bacterium
AGATCCCGCACACCGCGGCTGCGCTGGTGACGGCCATCCAGGCGCGCCCGTCGGACCGTTATCTCTCCGCCATGCCGCTGGCGCTGCTGCTGGAAACCATCTGCGCCATTGCGATGCCGATCCTGGTGGGCGCGCCCGTGCGGTTGCAACCGGACCTTGCCGCCGGCTTCACCACCGCCGACGGCCGGCTGCTGGCCCAAACCGTCGCCGAGGCACGGCCGACCTGCCTGACCCTGACCCCGCACCTGTTGGCGGCTTGGGTGACGGCCCTGACAGCCGGCGCCGCCACCGTGCCCGACAGCCTGCGCTTCGTGGCCGTCGGCGGTGCCGCGACCCCGCCCCGCCTCGTCGACCGGGCCTGGACCCTGGGCATCCCCGCCCATCAGGGCTATGGCCTGACCGAATGCGGCTCCGTCGTTGCCCTGAACCGCCCGGGCGAGGGCCGGGGCCATAGCGTGGGCCGTCCCTTGTCGGACCTTTCGGTCACAATCCGCCAGGGGGAGATCGTCGTCGCCGGCCCAAGCGTCATGGACGGCTATGTCGGCCAGGCGCCGGCCAACGGTGTCTGGCGGACCGGCGACCTGGGCGCGTTCGACGCCGACGGCCGCCTGACCGTCCACGGCCGCGCGGACAATCTGATCGTCACGCCGGCGGGCCGCAATGTCAGCCCCGAATGGATCGAAGCCCTGGTCGCGTCCGACCCGCGCATCGCCCTCTGCCTGGTCGCCCATGTCGGCGGCCCGCATCTGGCCGCGGCGATCACGCCGTCCGCGACCGGAGCCGCCTGGTTTGCCGCCGCATCGCAGGACGAAACCGCCGACCTGGTCCGCGACCTGTGCGTCGGGGTGCCGGACCATGCGGTGCCGCGCACCGTCGCGGTCCTTTCCCAGGCCGATCTGGCGGCGGCGGGAGCCCTGACCGGCAATGGCCGCGTCCGGCGACAGGCCGCCAGAACAATGCTGCAAGCCGCCCTGCCGTCGCTCGCAGCCTCCGAACACGTCTAGCACCCCGGGAGGATTTGGCCCTTGAGCCCGTTTGTGAGCCTGTTCCAAAGATTGTTCGACGAGACGAGCGCTGCCCGCGCCGATTTCGTTGCGATCCCGCTGATCGGGCGGGCCGTGAGCGGCGATGCGCCCAAGGACCTCTATCTTGCCTTCCTGCAAGAGGCCTATCACCACGTCCGCCACACCTGCCCCCTCCTCTGCCTTGCCGCCGCGAAAACCCGCGACCCCGTCTACCGCGATGCGCTGATGCGCTATGTCGAGGAGGAACGCGGCCATGACGAGTGGATCCTCGCCGACATCGCGGCGCTGGGCGGCGATGCCGAGGCGGCGCGCCGGTCCCAGCCGGGCCGCGCCTGCCGGCTGATGGTCGCCTACGCCTATTACGCCATCGAATGGATCAGCCCCTATGCCATGCTGGGCATGGTGCATGTGCTGGAGGGAATGTCGGCGCAATTCGCGGGCCAGGCGGCCACGACGCTGGCGCAGAAATTCGGCGATGCCGGCAGCGGCCAGGGCTTCCTCTATCTCTCCTCGCACGGTTCGCTCGACCAGGAGCACACGGCGTTTTTCCAGCAACTGGTCGACAATCTGGACCGGACGGCCGCACCGCCGATCATCGACACCGCCATCATGATGTACGGCCTCTACGGCGATATCTTCCGCGAACTCGAACGCCGGGGGGAGGCGATGCGCCATGCGGCTTGAGGGCAAAACCGCCCTGATCACGGGCGCCGGGTCCGGGATTGGGCGGGCGCTGGCCGTCGAGGCCGCCGGCCACGGCATGGCGGTCGCCCTGGTCGGACGGCGCAGGGAGCCGCTGCAAGAAACCCGGACGCTGATGGGGGAGGATGCCAGCGCCCTGCTGCACACCGCCGACATCACCGCGCCGGATGCACGCCGCGGCCTGGTACAGCGGGTGGCAGCGGAATGGGGCCGGGTCGACTTTCTGGTCAACAATGCCGGGCTTCTGCTCGCGGGACCGGTCAGCGGCGCCAGCGACCGCGATATCGACCGGCTGCTGGCGACCAATGTCGCGGCACCGCTTGCCATGGCGCGAGAATTCCTGCCGTTGCTGCTGGCCGCCGACGAAGGACGCATCGTCAATGTCGGCTCCATGCTGGGCGACATCCCCATGCCGCTGTTCGCGGCCTATTGCGGCTCGAAATTCGCCCTGCGCGGCCTGTCCACGGCGCTGCGCCGCGAGTTGGAGGGCCTCGGAATCCGCGTCACCTATGCCGCGCCCCGCGCCGTCCGCACCGAGGCCGCCGCGGACATCGGCGAATATCTCGACCCGTTCGCGATGACCTTCGACACGCCCGGGCGAGTGGCCCGCCAGATCTGGCGGGCAGCGGCCCGCGGCCGCAAGACGGTCTACCCCGGACGGCGGGAACGGCTGTTCTGCCGGCTCGAACAGTTGGTGCCCTCCGTCATCGACCGGTCGCTCCGGAGCCAGCTGCAAGCCTATCTCGGCCGCAAGACATCCGGCGGATACGGCACCCGGTCGCAATCGTCCGCAAACCCCAAACCGGTGGCCTTCGAACCCGCCCTGAAATGCCGGGACTGACCGCCGAACGCGGCCCCCTCCTCACCATCTGCTCAAGAAGGTAACATGCCATGTCAATCCACACCTTCCGTACCGGTCTTCTCGCGGCCGGACTTGTGCTCGCGTCGGTTTCCATCGGCTCTGCCGCGACCCAGCCGGCCGCGCCCGCCATGCACGACGCCATCCTGCAAGTCGAACACGAATGGGCGCACATCACCTATCAGGTGAAGGACGACGACCAGAAAGAGCGCATGATGAACACCCTGGCCGAGGAGGCCGCCAAGGTCGTGTCGAACTTCCCCGGCCGGGCGGAGCCGCTGGTCTGGCAGGCCATCGTCGCCAGTTCCCAGGCGCGCTGTGCCGGTGCCTTCAGCGCGTTGGGCCATGCCAAGCAGGCCCGCAAACTGCTGGAAGACGCCGGCGCCATCGACTTCAAGACCCTGGGCGGCGCGGTTCCCACATCGCTCGGCACGATCGATTTCATGGTGCCCGGATTCCCGCTGGGCTTCGGCGACAACGACAAGGCCCGGCAGTATTTCAAGCAGGCCATGCAGATCAATCCGAACGGCCTCGACGCCAACTATTTCTATGGCGACTTTCTCTACCATGAGGGGGAGTACCGGCTCGCGTCCCAGGTGCTGAAGCACGCGCTCGAGGCACCGGTCGATCCGGAACGGCCGGTCTGGGACAGCGGCCGCCGGGCGGAAGCCAAGGCGCTGCTGCAAAAGGTCGACGACGAACTGGCATCGAACTGAGCCGGGTTCGGTAAGCCCCCCGCGAATGTCGACCCTGCCCGCCCTCTCCCGGGCCCTTGGCCGCCAGCTTCGCTCTCCGAACGGCATTGGCGGCCATTTGGTCGGCCGCCTGATGCGGCTTGCCAATGCCCGGCCCAATGCCCTGGCGATCCAGGCGCTGGCGCTGCAACCGGGTCACCATGTGCTGGAGGTCGGCTGCGGGCCGGGGCACGGCCTCCGGCTTTTGTGCAAGCGACAACCGCGCGCGTTGGTCCATGGCCTCGACCGGTCGGCCGCGATGATCGCACAGGCGCAGGCGGCGAACCGGCGGGCCATCCGAGACGGCCATGTTCGCCTCTACCACGGCCGCTTCGAGCGCCTGCCGTTCGAGAGTGCCACGATGGACGCGGTGTTGGCGGTGAATGTCGCCTATTTCTGGCAGGATGCGCCGACCATTGTCGGCGAAATCCGGCGGGTGCTGCGTCCGGGCGGCCGGCTTTCGCTCTATGTCACCGATGCCGAAACCATGCGCCGTTGGCCGTTCGCCGAGGCAGCGACGCACCGCCATTTCGACCCGTCCGGTTTACGCCAGACCCTCGAAGCCGGGGGGTTCGAGACCGGGCGGATCGCGATCCGGCGGCAGGCTGTCGGCCTCGGCGTGCTCGGCCTGCTGGCAACGGCCGACACGCCGGACAGAGCAATTTCAAGCACAATGACGTCATTGTGCGACTCGGATAATTGCGTCAGATCAACCAAATAGGGCGGATTCCGTGAGCCAGTGCGAATGGAACCCGCTCTAGGCGGGCGCCATGACGACACACCATTCCTCCGGCCGGTCAGGCACCCTGTCGCAGGGCACTCGTCGCCGCCGCATCGAGCTTGCCCTCCGGCGTCAGCACGACGCCGAAATCCCGCCGCGCGGTTTCGGCCGAGATCAGCCCGTCCGCAACGTCGGCAACCACGGCTTCCGGCGCGCGGCGGGAGGGCGGGCCATAGCCGCCGCCGGCTGGGCCGACGCACCGGAACAGGGTTCCGGCCCTGATCCGCCGGTGCGGCACCTTGGACGGCAGTTCCTCGATGGCGCCGCCATTGTGCACCAGTTCGAGCTTCGCCGGCTGGCCGAGGCCGCCGCCCGCGAAGCCCCAGGGACGGTAACGGTGGCCCTCGCCCTCCACGGACGCGCCGCCGTCCGACAGGTATTCGAACTCCCTCACCGCGCCCAGGCCGCCCCGGTACTGGCCGGCGCCGGCCACGTCCTCGCGCAGTTCGTAGCGACGGACGCGGAGCGGCAGGTGGCTTTCGATGTCCTCGATCGGGTTGTTGCGCGTGTTGGCGAACAGCGTGTCGACGGCGTCCATGCCATCCATGCCGTCGCGGCCGCCATAGGAGCCCTCGAAAATTTCCATGTGCACCCAGGGCTTGCTCTGATGCACGCCCGAGAAGGCGATCACCTTCAGATTGCCGATGCCGGCCGAGACCTGGCCGGGCTTGGCGAGCGACAGCGCCTTCATCACCGTGTCCGCCAGCGCATTGCCGGGGCAGAAGCGGGCGATGGTCGGGGCCGGGAAAATCGGGTTCGCGAGGCAGCCTGCCGGCGCGATGATGGTGATCGGACGCACCAGGCCGTCATTCACCGGAATATGGCCGTGCTCGGCCGTATCGAGCAGAACCGAGCGCACGGTCAGCCAGACCGCGATATCCACCGTGCCCTCGAACGGCATGTTGATCGGGCGGTCGTCCACCTGGGGTGCGGTGCCGGTCAGGTCCACCTCCATTTGGTCGCCCTTGACCCGAACCGTCGCCACCAGCGGCAGTTCGCGGCGGGCCGGGTCGTCCAGAAACCCGTCAATGGCGCTCTCGCCCCGGTATTCGCCGTCGGGGAGCGCGGCGATCGCCTGGCGCATCAGCCGCTCGGCATGGTCCATCATGGCGTCGCAGGCCGCCTGGAAGGTTTCGAGGCCGTATTTCCCGACCAGTTCGGTCATGCGCTCCGCACCGATGCGGGCGGCGGCGATCTGGGCCTCCATGTCGCCCACGACCAGGTCCGAGACGCGGACATTGTCGCGCAGGATGTGCCAGACCATGCGGTTCGGCTGGCCGCGGTCGACGATCTTGATCGCCTTGAACTGCAAGCCCTCGGCATAGGCGTCCATCGCATCGACAATGCCGCAGGACCCCGGCGAAAGCGCGCCGATATCCAGGTGGTGCGCGGTGTTGGCGGAATAGCCGATGATCCGGCCGTCATGGAAGACCGGCACGATGAAGGCGACGTCCGGGCCGTGGCTCGCGCCGGCATAGGCATCGTTGTGCATGATGACGTCGCCGGGGGCCAGCGTCTCGCCGCGCGCCGCCATGATCCGTTTCATGCCGCGGATATAGCCGGGGATCGGCCCGGATTGCAGCGGCGTGGACTGGGCCGACTCGGCAAGCCCCCGGCCGTCCGCATCCACCAGGCCAGCGCCGAAATCCTCGGACTCGCGGATGATGGAGGAATAGGCCATGCGCATCAGCTTCCAGCCCATCTCCACCGCGATATTCTCCAACGCGCCTTGGATGACGCTGACGGTGACGGGATCCACGGTTCGGCTCATGGCGCCTCAACTCCCCAGGCGGAGGATCAGATTGCCCGCCCGGTCGGCGGTGACGGTGGCGCCGGGCGGAACCACGGTGGTGGTGTCTTCCTGCAACACGATGGCCGGGCCGGCCACGGGCCGGTCCAACGGCAGGTCCGTCCGCTGCCAGAGCGGCGTCTCCAGCCATTCGACGCCGCCACCGGCCTGGCCAAAGGCGCAGGGGCGCGTGCCGATGGGATGGCTTTCCACCGGATCGACCACCGCGGGCGCCGCGATCTTCTCCATCGCCGCGGCGGCGGTGATGCGGACATTGACGATCTCGACGGCGCTGGCCTCGAAACGGTGGCCGTATTCGGCCTCGTGCGCCGCGCCGAACGCCTCCAGCACGCCCGCCATGGCCGCCGCATCCAGCCCGCCCGGCGGGAACGCCACGCGCAGTTCGTAGCCCTGGCCGGCATAGCGCAGGTCGCCCGCGCGCTCGAACCGCACCGCATCGCGCGCGATGCCGTCGGCGGCGAACCGCCCGGCAAGGTCGTCTTCCAGCCCCTGAAACAGCCGGTTCAGCCGCGGAATGTCGAGCGCGTCCGAAGTCTGGAAGGCGGTCGCGACCGCATCATAGCGCAGGTCCGTGGTCAGCAGGCCCACCGCAGACGTGATACCCGGATGCGGCGGGATGATCACCGTCGGAATGTCCAGCATTGCCGCCACGTCCGCCCCATGCAGCGGCCCGGCCCCGCCGAACGCCACCAGGGCGTAGTCGCGCGGGTCCAACCCTTTCTGCACCGTGCGGCTGCGAATGGCATTCGCCATGTTTGCGTTCAGGATGGTGAGGATGCCGAGCGCCGCTGCCTCCCGGCTCATGCCGACCCTGGCGGCGAAGCCATCGACCGCAGCGGCGGCCGCATCCGCGTCCAGCCTCATCCGCCCGCCGAGGAAATTGTCCGGCACCAACCGCCCCAGCGTCACATGGGCATCGGTAACGGTCGCCTCCGCGCCGCCATGGCCGTAGGCCGCGGGGCCGGGCCGGGCGCCGGCGCTCTCGGGGCCGACCTTGAAGGCGCCACCCGCATCCACATGTGCGATGGAGCCGCCGCCGGCACCGATAGTGTGGATGTCGATCATCGGCACCAGCGCCGGATAGCCGGCAATCCAGGTGTCGCGCGCGGTCGCCTCACCGAACTGCCCCTCGGTGACGATGCCGATATCGGCCGACGTGCCGCCGATATCGAAGGTGATGAGGTTGCGATGGCCGGACAGCCCCCCGCACCAGGCCCCGCCCAGCACGCCTGCCGCGGGACCGGACAGCAAGGTCGTCACCGGCCGCTCCGCGACCATGGCCGGGGTTGCGACGCCGCCGTTCGAGCCCATGATGCGCAGATCCGCGGCCGCGCCGCTGGCCTTCAGCTTGCGTTCCAGGTTGGCGATGTAGGCGGCGACCTTCGGGCCGACAAAGGCGTTGAGCGCGGCGGTGGTGAAGCGCTCGAACTCGCGGAATTGCGGCGCGATCTCGGCGCTGGTGCAGAGGAAGGCTTCCGGGAACTCTTCCGCCACGATTTCCTTGGCCCGCAATTCGTGCGCCGGGTTCAGGTAGCTGAACAGGAAGCAGATGGCGACGCTTTCCACCCCGGCATGGCGCAGTTCGCGCGCGGCCTCGCGCACGGCCTGTTCGTCCAGCGGCACCAGCACCTCGCCCTTGGGCGGGATCAGGCGCTCGGCCACGGTCTTGCGATGGCGACGACGGACCAGCGGCCGGTCCTGCCAGGGGATTTCCTGGCGGATCGAATAGTGCTGCGGTCGCTGATGGCGGCCGATATGGAGGATATCGCGATAGCCCTCGGTCGTGATCATGCCGGCCGTCGCGCCGTCGTATTCCAGAACGGCATTGGTCGCGATGGTGGTGCCGTGCAGCACCCGGTCCAGGTCGCCGATGGCGATGCCATGCAAGGAGCAGATCTCGCCGATGCCGTCGGCGACCGCGCGGCCGGGATCGTCCGGCGTGGACGGCACCTTGTGGATCAGCGTGCGGCCGGTCGCGGAATCCGTATAGACGAGGTCGGTGAACGTGCCGCCGACATCGACGCCGATCAGTTGCATGGGCTCAGGCCCCTTCCGCCGGGAAACGGGCGATCCAGTGGCGGGCGATATCCACCCGGCGGCAGAGCCAGACCCGGTCATGGCCCTGCACATAGTCCAGGAACCGCGCGAGCGCCGCCGCCCGGCCCGGCCGGCCAGCCAGACGGCAATGCAGGCCGACGGACATCATCTTGGGCGCGTGCTCGCCTTCCGCGTACAGGGTGTCGAAGCTGTCCTTCAGATAGGCGAAGAACTGGTCGCCCGAGTTGAACCCCTGCGGCGTGGCAAAGCGCATGTCGTTGGCATCCAGCGTGTAGGGCACGACCAGATGCGGCCTGCCATGGCCATGGTCCCAATAGGGCAGTTCGTCGGCATAGGAGTCGGCGTCGTAGAGAAAGCCGCCATGCTCGACCACCAGACGGCGCGTGCTCTCGCTGGTGCGCCCGGTGTACCAGCCGACCGGCACGGCCCCGCAGGCTTCGCGGATGGCGTCCATCGCCAGCGCGATATGCTCCCGCTCCACGGCCTCCGGCACGGTGCGGTAATCGATCCAACGATAGCCGTGGCTGGCGATCTCCCACTCGGCCTCGACCATGGCCTGGGCCGCCTCGGGATTGCGGGCCATGGCCATGCCGACCGCGAACACCGTGACCGGGATGCGGCGCTCGGTGAACAGGCGATACAGCCGCCAGAACCCCGCCCGCGAGCCGAACTCGTAGATCGACTCCATGCTCATATGCCGTTGCCCTGTCCAGGGCTCGGCGCCGACGATTTCGGAGAGGAACGCCTCCGACGCCGGATCGCCGTGCAGGATGCAGTTCTCGCCGCCTTCCTCGTAATTGATGACGAATTGCACGGCGACGCGCGCGCCGCCCGGCCATTGCGGGTCGGGCGGATTGCGGCCATAGCCGGTCAGGTCGCGCGGATAGGGTGCCTCGCTCATGGCGCCTCGCTCATGGGAATTGCCTCACTCGTCCGGCCAGGCATCGTCCGCGAACTGGCCGCGATAGGGTTTGCGGGCCGGGAATTGGTAGGCCCCGGTCTTGGCGGTGGCCAGGCCCTGGGCCACAAGCCCCTCCGCGTGTTTGACTGCCGCGGCGACGCCGTCGACGACCGGCACGCCCAGGTCCCGGCGCAGGGCCGCCACCCAGTCGGCCATGCCGGCGCAGCCCAGCACAATCGCCTCGGCTCCGTCCGCGACGGCCCGTTCGGCGGTGGCGCGCACGGGCGCATAGCCGCCGGTCTCCAGCGCCAAGACCGGCACGTCGGCGGCATAGACCCGGCAGCGTTCGGCGACGCCATAGCGGTGTGCCAGCTCGCGAATGCGCGCCAGCGAGCGGGTGGTGGTGGTGACGACGGCCATGCGATCGGCAATAGAAGCCGCGGCGTGCAAGCTCGCCTCGACAATGCCGACCACGGGCACCCGCAATGCGGCGCGCAGCGGCTCCAGGCCCGGATCGTCGAAACAGGCGACGACGACCGCATCGGCGCCGTCCCACTCGGCCGCCAGGGCGGTGCGGATCAGGCCGGGCAGCGCGAAGGCTTCGTCATAGGGGCCCTCGATGCTGGCGGGGCCGTCTGCGGGCGTCAGGCCGACAAGGACGGTGCCCGGCGCCGTCACCGCCTCGGCCGCGGCAACGCAGGTGGCCGTCATGCCGGCGGTGGTGTTGGGGTTGACCAGGGCAAGGCGCATCTCACACCAGCCCCTTGCCCGCATCCGAACCCTTGCGCAGGCGGCGGCGGTGCAGGATGGCGGTGGCGGTCAGGGCCGCGGCGATCACGGCCAGCGAGAGGAAGGTGGTCATGGCGCCCAGCGCGTAAATCACCGGCGTCGTCACATTGGTCTGCATCGCCTGCAATTCCAGCGGCAGCGTGTTGAGCGGGCCGACCGACTGGGAGGTGCGCGCGATCTCGTCATAGGACAGCGTGAAGCCGAACAGGGCGACGCCGATCAGCGACGGCGCGACGATGGGCAGGACCACGTGCCGGACGGTCTGGAAGCCGCTCGCGCCCAGGTCCCGTGCCGCGGCCTCGTAGGAAGGGTCGAAGCGGTTGAACACCGCAAACATGATCAGCAGGCCGAACGGCAATGTCCAGGTCAGATGCGCGCCCAGGGCCGAGGTGAACCAGGTGCGCGGCAGCCCCAGCAGTTCGAAGCCCGCGCCAATGCCCAGGCTCACCACGACACTCGGCATGATCAGGCTGGCGATGACCAGGTAGAACACCAGCGTCGCGCCGCGGAAGCGCGAGCGGAAGGCCAGCCCGGCCAGGAAGGACATCGCGACGGTCAGCGCCATCACGATCAGCCCCAGCAGGATCGAGCGCTCGAACGCGCCCCAGATGTCGCCGATGGGCTGCGGCTCGAACAGTTGCACGAACCAGTGCAGCGAGACGCCGTTCATCGGAAAGGTCAGGCCGCCGGTCGGCCCCTGGAAGGCCAGCAGGATCACCAGGAACAGCGGACCCCACAGGAAGACAACGAACGCCCCGAACAGGAGTTTCAGACCGATGCGCCAGCCCTTGCTGCCCGGCGCGGCGGGTGCGGCGGCCATGGCTACAACTCCTTCCGCACGTCGACGATCCGCATCAGCAGGACGATCATCAGGATCACCGCCCCCAGCAGCACCATGGAGTTCGCCGCCGCGGGGGGGAATTGCAGGTAGGAGAGTTCGGTCGCAATCGCCTTGCCGACGCTGGCCACCTGGCCGCCGCCCAGCACGTTCACGGTCACGAAGTCGCCCATCACCATGGCGATCACGAAGATCGAACCGATGGCGATGCCGGGCTTGCAGAGCGGCAGGATGACGGTCCGCAACGTCTGCCAGGTGCTGGCGCCCGCATCCGTCGCAGCCTCCACCAGCGATTTGTCGATGCGCAGCATGGAGTTGAAAATCGGCACCACCATGAACAGCGTGTAGAGATGCACATAGCCCAGCACCACCGCGAACTCGCTATAGAGCAGCCATTCCTGCGGCTCGCCGACAAGGCCGAGCGCGATCAGCCCCTGGTTCACCAGGCCGTTGCGGCCCAGAAGCGGGATCCAGGAGATCATGCGGATGACGATCGAGGTCCAGAACGGGATCGTGCACAACAGGAAAAGCGCGATCTGCCAGCGCATGCTCCGGACGTGGAAGGCCAGGAAATAGGCGACGAAAAAGCCCAGAAACAGGGTGATCAGCCAGACGATGGCGCAGAATTTCAGGGTGATCCAATACGTATCGTAGGTGACCTTGGACGTGAACACGTCCACGTAATTGAAGGTCACGAAATCCGGAATGAGGATGTCATAGGCCTGATAATCGAAGAAGCTGATGACCACGACCAGACAAAGCGGAACGAGGAAAAACAACACGAATATCGCCGTGATCGGCAAGGCCTGAAGATAGGGGGCAAAGCGTTTCATGGTGTTGTATCTGGACTGCCATTCTCACAAGAAACCGGCGATGACGGCCGAGGCCGGGCGGCGCGGTGACGGTGCCGCCCGGCCCGCCTGCCTCAGGCGGCGATGAACTCGTTCCACTTGCGGACCATGTAGCGGTCCTCGTCCATCACGGTGTTCCAGACGGTGACATGGCCCATGCGCTCCCAGAAGCTGCCGCCGTCGCGGACGGTGCCCGCGGGCTCGATGGGCTCGCCGGTCGGGCTGACCACGTCATGGGCCGCCGGCTTGCCTTCCATCCAGAAATCCCACTCCCACGGCGCCATCTGCGCCTTCGCGGTGGAAAGCACGGCCGTGTAATAGCCCTGGCGGTTCAGGAAGGCCCCGGCCCAGCCGGAGAGATACCAGTTGATGAACTCGTAGACGGCATCCAGCGTCTTGCCGTCCACATGCGCCGGCACGCCGAGGCCGGAGGCCCACGCCCGGTAGCCCTCTTTCAGCGGCTGGTAAACGCAGGGCACGCCCATCTGGCGAACCTTGGTCACCGCCGGCGACCACATCGACTGGATGATGACCTCGCCGGAGGCCATCAGGTTCACGCTCTCGTTGAATTCCTTCCAGAAGGCGCGGAACTGGCCGTCCTTCTTCGCCTCCGTCAGCACCTTCATGGTGGCGTCGATCTCGTCGCGGGTCATGTTGCCCTTGTCGCCATACTTCACGAGGCCGGAGGCCTCGCAGACCATGGCGGCGTCCATGATGCCGATGGACGGAATGTTCAGAATCGAGGACTTGCCCTTGAACCCGCTGTCGAGCAGATCGGACCAGGAAGAGACCTTGTAGTCCGCGCCCTTCGCCTTGGCGATCTCGTCCGGCCGGATGCCGAGCGTATCGGCGTTGTAGACCGTCGGGATCAACGTCATCCACTGGGTCGGATCGGTGGCGAACGCCTTGGACTTTTCCGCCTCCAGATAGCTCACCTTGATGGGTGCAATGCCCTCGCGCGGCATTGTCTGGCCGTTCGGCAATTCGCCCTTGGTGAAGATCGGAACGATGTTGTCGTATTCCTTGATCTTCGCCGTATCCATGCCGCGCATGACGCCCGAGGGAACGATCTTTTTCATCATCCAGTATTCGGCGTCGAGCAGATCGAACGAGGTCGGCTGCGTCACCGCCCGCTTCACCACGTCGTCGGAGGTGAGCGAGGTGTACTGGATGGTGAAGCCCAGGTCTTCCTTGGCCTTGTCCGCCAGTTGCTTGAACTGGTTCACCCCGGTGCCGGCGATGCGCAGCGTCACGGGCTCGGCCGCATGCACGAAGGGCGCCGGGAAGCCGCTGGCCGCGCCCACGACCGCGGCCGTGCCCGCCGCTTTCAACACCGCGCGGCGCGAAACGCCGTCCTTCCATTTGTCTTCGATCGCCATGATGTTCGTCTCCCGTTGGTCAACCGGTGGAAAAGAGTGCGCAATCAGGCCGCGCCGTTCCGCAGCCAGTGGATGTCGTCCGCCGCCCAGGAGGCGACGACCGCGTCGCCCTCGGCGAAGCCGCTTTCGGCAAAATCGCGCTCGCTCAGCCACGCCTCGAAATCGTCCGGCGCGCCGCCGTAGAAGCGCAGCTTGAAATGCGTGCCCAGGTATTCGATCTCGCCGAGTTGGGTCCAAAGCATCGGCGCGCCGTTTGCGCCCGAAGCGACGGCCGCGTCGGCCCGCACCACCTGGACCCGGTCGCAACGGACGGTGCAGGCGGCCGTCTCGCCGAAGGCCAGGCCGTCGGGCAGCGCCAGGCGCAGGCCGCCCGGCCCTTCCGCCGCGCCATTCCCCAGCGAGCGGACCGGCAGCACGTTGTGGCCGCCGATGAAGCGCGCGACAAAGGCGGTGGCGGGCTCGCGGAACACCTGCATCGGCGTTCCGGCCTGTTCGATCCGGCCCTGGTTCATGACGATGATCTTGTCGGCCAGCGCCAACGCCTCGTCCTGGCTGTGCGTGACATGGATGAAGCTGATGCCGAGGCGTTGCTGCCAGCGCTTCAATTCGGAGCGCATGCGGATGCGCAGGAACGGGTCCAGCGCCGACAGCGGCTCGTCCAGCAGCAGCACGCTCGGGCTGGTGATCAGGGCACGGGCCAGCGCCACCCGCTGCTGCTGACCGCCGGACAATTGCGCGGGCAGGCGTTCGGCCAGCGCCTCCATCTCGACCATGGTCAGGAGCTCGCGGGCCTTGCCCAGCCGCTCCGCCTTTTTCACGCCCGCCATGCGCAGGCTGAAGGCCACGTTCTCCGCACAGGTCAGATGCGGGAACAGGGCGTAATTCTGGAACATCATCGCGGTCGCGCGCCTGGCCGGCGGCAGGTGCGAGACCTCCTGCCCGCCGATCAGGATGTCGCCGGACGTGGCGAATTCGTGCCCTGCGATCATGCGGAGCGTCGTGGTCTTGCCGCAGCCGGACGGCCCCAGCAGACAACAATAGGAACCGGCCTCGATCTTGACCGAGATGCCGTCGACGGCGACGGCGTCGCCGAAATCTTTTCGGACCAGCGCCAGCTCTACTTCAGAATTTCCGGACATCGCCTGGGCTTGGTTGCGGGGCAGGCCTTGCGGGCCTTGGGCATTCCCAAGCAAAGCAAGAGCCGTGCCAATCCGCCGACCCGGCGGAACCGAAGCATTCCGCCCGGACCGAGACCCGGATTTCGATCAAATATTGAGCAGAGACCGTATTTTAGGCAAAAGCCGCACGGCCATGCGGGCCCCGGCTTTCGCCCGCGGCTTTACGGACAAAGGCCGCGGACGGCTCCCGCAACCTGTCGGCTTGGCCCCATTGACTTGGCCGGCGGTTCGCGGCGGAATTGCAAAGGCACACACGCCACTGCCCTGGTGGATGCAAACGCCATTGCGACGCTCGCCCCGGTCTCCGGCGTTGGAAACCGGGTGAGGCGCTCCGTTTTGGCAAGGCAACCACGCCCCGACCGCGCCCAGGATTTCGCCGATGCTGAAAAACCGACGCCCTGTCATCGCGGTTATCCTGGTGGCGATCCTCCTGGGAGGCGGCGGCTTCTGGCTGTGGCGCGCGCCTTCGGAAACGGGCAACGTGCTGACGTTGTACGGCAATATCGACATCCGCGAGGTCCAGCCCGCCTTCAACGACAGCGGCCGCATTGCCTCCGTGTCCGTCCACGAGGGCGTCGCCGTCAAGCGCGGCCAGTTGCTGGCGACCCTGGACGATTCCCGCTATGCCGCGGCCCTGGCCCAGGCCCGGGCGCAGATGCAGGCGCGCAAGCAGACCCTCGAACGGCTGCAAGCCGGCTCGCGACCGGAGGAAATCGCGGAGGCGAAGGCGAAAATGGATGCGCTGGAAGCCGCCCATCGCAATGCCGAGATCGTCTACAAGCGGTATGCCAACCTGACGGTGCGCAATGCCGCGTCCCGGCAGCAACTCGACGACGCCAGGGCGGCGGCCGCGGTGGCCTTTCACCAGTACGAAGCGGCCAAGCAGACCTATCTGCTGGTGAAAATGGGGCCGCGACAGGAGGATATCGCCGCCGCCCGCGCCGAATACGAGGCCGCGGTGGCCGCCTTCGATCTGGCCCAGCACGCCCAAAACGACACCCGCCTGTTTGCGCCGGCGGACGGCATCGTCCAGGCGCGCATTCTCGAACCCGGCGACATGGCCTTTCCCAACGCGCCGGTCGTGACCCTGGCCCTCACCGACCCGCTCTGGGTGCGCACCTATGTGCCGGAGACGTCGCTGGGACGGGTTCGGCCGGGCATGGCGGCTCGTGTCGCCACCGACAGCTATCCCGGCAAGACCTATCGGGGCTGGATCGGCTATCTCTCGCCCACGGCGGAGTTCACGCCCAAAACCGTGCAAACGCCGGAATTGCGGGCCGCGCTCGTCTACCAGCTGCGGGTATTTCTCTGCGATGCCCATGGCGAGTTGCGCCTGGGCATGCCGGCCACGGTGCGGATCGACCTGGATCAGCCGGCGCCGGAAAGTGGCCCGGACGGGAGGCCGGCGGATGCCGTCTGCCAATGACCGCCCGCCGGCGCTGCGGTTGCAGGACGTGCACCGGCGCTTTCGCGTCGGCCGGCGCACCGTCACCGCGCTGGATGGTGTCTCCGCCATGGCGCCGGATGGCGGGGTGACCGGCGTTATCGGCCCGGACGGTGCGGGCAAGACCACCCTGATGCGCCTGATTGCCGGTCTGTTGCGCCCCGATGACGGCGTAATCGAGGTGCTGGGCATCGACGTCGCGCGCGAGCCGCTCGCCGTCCAATCCCGGCTTGGCTACATGCCGCAGCGCTTCGGCCTCTACGAAGACCTGACCGTTCAGGAGAATCTCGACCTGTACGCGGACCTGCGGGAGGTGCTGCCGGCCGAGCGGTCCGCCCGCTATGACCAGTTGCTGCACATGACCGGCCTTGGCCCGTTCCGGGGCCGGATGGCCGGCAAGCTCTCCGGCGGCATGAAGCAGAAGCTGGGCCTGGCCTGCACCCTGGTCAAGCCGCCGGCGCTGTTGCTGCTGGACGAGCCGACCGCCGGCGTCGACCCGGTGTCGCGGCGGGAATTATGGCAGATCGTCGATCACCTCGTCCGGGAATCCCGGACCACGGTGCTGTTCAGCACCTCCTATCTGGACGAGGCCGAGCGTTGCGACACGGTCTTGCTGTTGCACGAAGGCCGCCTGCTGAGTTCCGGCCCGCCGGAGACCTTCCGTACCGCCATGGCCGGCCAGTGCTTTTTCGCCGAAGCCAAGACCGAGCGGCGGCGGTTGCAAAGCCGTATCGCTCGTGCACCCGGCGTCATCGATGCCGTGATCCAGGGCAACCGGCTGCGCGTGGTGACCGGGGATGAGCCGGCGCTGCGCCAGGCGATGCCGGACCTCCGGCTGACACCCGCCCCGCCCCGCTTCGAGGACAGCTTCATCGCGCAACTGCACCGGGCACGGGACCGGACGCTACCGGAGGCGCCAGCCGCAACGGCGGAAGCCGCAAGGGCAGAGACGGACTTCGAACAGTCGGAAACTGCCGGCGTGCCCGAGGCTCCCGTGATCGAGGTCGAAGGCGTGACCCGGCGGTTCGGCACTTTCGTCGCCGTCGACCGCGTGAGTTTCCGGGTCCATCGCGGCGAGATTTTCGGCTTGCTGGGCGCCAATGGCGCCGGCAAGTCCACCACCTTCCGCATGTTGTGCGGTTTGCTGCCGCCCTCGGACGGCAGCCTGCGGGTCGCCGGCTTCGATCTGCGCCGGGCGGCGGCCCGCGCCCGCGGCCGCATCGGCTATATGGCCCAGAAATTCTCGCTCTATGCCGACCTTTCGGTCGAGCAGAATCTGCGCTTCTTCAGCAGCGCCTACCGGCTGACCGGCGCCCGCCGCAAGGAGCGCATCGCCTGGGCGGTGGCGGAATTCGGCCTTGAGCCGATGCTCAGGGCCACGGCACGGGATCTTTCGCTCGGCTTCAAGCAGCGCATGGCCCTGGCCTGCGCGCTGATGCACGAACCGGACATCCTGTTCCTCGACGAGCCGACCTCGGGCGTCGACCCGTTGGCGCGGCGCGAGTTCTGGCACCGGATCATCGCCCTGGCGGACGCCGGCGTGACGGTGCTGGTCACCACCCATTTCATGGAGGAGGCCGAATACTGCGACCGGCTGGTCATCATGGCCCAGGGGCGGGTGCTGACCGAAGGCGCGCCCGCCGCCATCCGCGACGCCGCCCGCCGGGCCGACCGGCCGGAGCCGACCATGGAGGACGCCTTCATCTCCGTCATTGCGGAGGCGGCGGCATGAGGCTCGGCCTGCGCCGCCTGTGGGCGCTGATGCGCAAGGAATGGTTGCAGATCGGGCGCGATCCCTCGGCGCTGGCCATCGCCTTCGTGTTGCCGGCGGCCCTGCTGCTGATCTTCGGCTATGGCGTGTCGCTCGACGCCCGCAACGTGCCCGTGGCCCTGGTGGTGGAGCAGCCGGACTCGCTGACCGCCAGCTTCACCGGCGGGTTCCAGCACTCGCCCTATTTCCGGCCGCAATGGTTCAACACGATCCAGGCGGCCGAACAGGCCATGACCGCGCACAAGGTCAACGGCATTGTCTGGCTGCGCAGCGATTTCAGCCGCCGGGCCGAACATGCCGGCGCCGCCCCGATCGGCGTCATCGTCAACGGCACCGACGCCAACAATGCCCGCCTGATCCAAGGCTATGTGCAACAGATCTGGGCCAACTGGCTGAACGCCCGGGCACAGGAGGCCGGCCGGCCGTCGCCGATGCCCATCGCCGCGGAGCCGCGCGTGCGCTTCAATCCGGCCGTCAGCAGCCGGAATTATCTGGTTCCGGGGCTGATCGCCATGATCATGACCCTCACCGGCGCCTTGCTGACCGCCCTGGTCATCGCCCGCGAGTGGGAACGCGGCACGATGGAGGCGCTGATGGTGACGCGCGTGCGCATGCGGGAAATCCTGCTGGCCAAGCTGGCGCCCTATTTCGTGCTGGGCATGGGCGGCATGGCGGCCTCGGTGGCCATGGCCGTGTATCTGTTCGGCGTGCCGTTGCGCGGCTCGTTCCTGGTGCTCGTCGCCGCCTCGGCCCTGTTC
Organism: Alphaproteobacteria bacterium; assembly: GCA_020638555.1. Taxonomy (NCBI): domain Bacteria; kingdom Pseudomonadati; phylum Pseudomonadota; class Alphaproteobacteria; species Alphaproteobacteria bacterium. The sequence goes on from JACKII010000003.1 coordinate 317,879, forward strand.
ATGCTGGCGGCGCTCGGCATGGGGTTGCTGATTTCCAGCATCGCCCGCAACCAGTTCGTCGCCGGCCAGATCGCGATCATCACCACCTTCCTGCCCGCCTTCATCCTGTCGGACTTCGTGTTCAGCATCCACAGCATGCCGGAGGCGATCCAACTCGTGACCCATGTGGTCGCCGCCCGCTATTTCGTCGCCATCCTGCAAACGCTGTTCCTCGCCGGCGATGTCTGGTCGGTGATCCTGCCGAATGCGCTGGCGCTGGCGGTGATGGCGGTGATCTTTCTGGGCCTGGCGCGGGCCAGCGCCCGCAAGCGGCTGGATTGACCGGCATGGGACGACAGGTGCTCGCCCTGGTGATCAAGGAGCTGCTGGCGGTGCTGCGCGACCCGCGCAGCCGCATGGTGCTGATCGGGCCGCCGCTGATCCAGTTGCTCGTGTTCGGCTATGCCGCCAGCTACGATCTGAACCGGGTGCCGATCGCGGTCTACAATCAGGACCAGAGCCAGGCCTCGCGCGACCTGGTGGCCCGCTTCGCCGGCTCGCCGGCCTTCGCCGTCGAAGAGACCCTGGACAGCACCGAGCGCATCGACGCGCTGGTCGATGCCCGCGACGTGCAGATGGTGCTGGTGATCCACCGCAATTTCACCCGCAACCTGCTGACCGGCCAGCCCGCGCCCGTCCAACTGGTGCTCGACGGCCGCAACTCGAACACCGCCCTGCTGATCCAGGGCTATGCGAACACGATCCTGCAGGATTTCGCGCTCGCCTGGCGGGCCAACCGCGGCGCCGCCGCCCCGCCGGCGCTGCTGAACCTGCGCAGCCGCTACAACCCCACCCTGACCTCGCACTGGTTCATCATTCCCGGCATCGTCGCGCTGCTGACCCAGGTGGTGACCGTGCTGGTGGTGGGCCTGTCGGTGGCGCGCGAGCGCGAGATGGGAACCTTCGACCAGTTGCTGGTGACGCCGCTGCGCCAGGTCGACATCCTGCTGGGCAAGGGCCTGCCCGGCCTGCTGATCGGCAGCATCGAGGCGACCATCGTCACCGCCCTGGCCGTGTTCTGGTTCGACATCCCGCTTCGCGGCGGCCTCGGCGCGCTTTATCTGGGCGTTCTGCTGTTCGTGCTGGCAATCACCGGCATCGGCCTCGCGATCTCGGCCCTGTCCAAGACCCAGCAGCAGGCCTTGCTGGGCGCCTTCCTGTTCATCGTGCCGTCGGTGATCCTGTCGGGCTTTGCGACACCGCTCGACAACATGCCGGGCTGGGTGCAGACGCTGACGCTCGCCAACCCGATGCGCTATTTCCTGGTGATCGTGCGCGGCGTCTTCATCGAAGGCGCCGGGGTTTCCGACCTGGTTTCCCAGTACTGGCCGATGGCCGTGATCGGCATCGCCACGCTGGCGCTCGCCGGCTGGCTGTTCCGCCGGCGCATGGCCTGAGAGACAAAAGGCCAGAGGGACAACAGACCTGAAGGACAAAAAGGACTGAGGGACAACAGACCTGAAGGACAAAAAGGACTGCCGGAGCCGGTCGTCAAACCGGCTCCGGCGGAACCCTCCTGCGGCGAAGGCAGGCTGAGCGTCAGGCGGCGCGACGCGCGCGGCGCCGCTGCATCCAGCCGACACCGGCGACACCGGCCAGAACCAGGGCCAGCGTCTGCGGCTCCGGTACGCCGGTCACGCCCACAACCCGGCCGCGCAGGGTCAGGGTGACGTCCGGCACCGCGGCGCTGTACCCGCTGGCATTGTGGCCGGTCCCCATCAGCGTCACGGTCTCCTCGAACAGGCCGAGGCCCAGCGTCATGGTGTCGAAGCTGACCGACAGGCCGCCGAACACGTCGCCGGCGCCCAGGTCGGCGAACGGATCGAACCCGGCCAGGACGAAGCTCAACACCGCGTCCGCGAACAGGCCGTCCAGCAGATCCGCCGGCCCGGTGACGTTGTTCATGACCGCCAGCAGCGCCGATTCCGTGTTGCCCTGCATCACAGTGCCGAAATCCAGGGTGAAGGCGTTGCCGGCGCCGGAGAACACGCCGTCGCCGCTCTGCTGGAAGAACTCCGGGTTGGCGTAGTTGTTGACGGTCGCCGACAGGCTGACCGGCATTTCGCCCGCCAGCGCCAGATCGGCCAGGTCCGGGTTGGACGAGAACAGATCCAGCATGGCCTGGCCGCTGAAAGCGCCGGCCACCGCCGTATCCAGCCCGACCCGCAGCGCGGAACTGCTGCTGCCGGCTGCCACGCCGGCGCCCAGATCGCCACTGCCCTGGAACGGGCCGTCGACCGACGCGAACCCGCCGGTGATGGCGTCGTTCAGCGCGCCGGCGGCATCGTTCTGAATGCCCACGCCCTGGGTCGCCACCGCGTCGCCCACATGGACGATGCCGAAGTCGAGCGTGGTGGTGAGCTGGTTCAGCACCGCGGTCTGGTAGACCTTGCCGTTCAAGGTCACACTCTGGTTGCCAAGCGCGGTGTTGCCCAGCCCGCTGCCCATCACCTCGGCCGAGGTGTAGCCGATTTGCAGGGTCTGGCCGTTGAAATCGCCCGCCAGATCGGTGTTCAACGTCACGCCGAACGTGTCGTTGCCGCCGCCGGCAATGCCGGTCAGTTGACCGGTCGACGTGGCGTAATTCGCCGGCGCGGTGCCGATAGCCGCGGTCAGGGTTTCGGTGAAGGCGCTGACGGGAGCGGTGTTCGACACCGTGACCGTCTGGCTTTCCGCCGTATCGCCGACCCGCTTGGCGGCGAAATTCAACACCGTCGGCGCCGCATCGCCCTCGGCCAGGTTGAAGCCGGCACCGATGACATCGAACGAGACCGCACCGCCGACATTCTCGTTGGCAAGGCCGCTGGTGCCGGTGCCGTCGGTCTGGAACTGCACCTCGACCGTGGTGTTGAGACTGCCGGCCGTATTCAGGCTGTAGTCGAGGGCGATGGCCGCCTGGGTGGCGCCCTGGGCAATCGGCGTCCCACCCAGCAGGTTCGAGACCGTTACCGGCCCGGTGCCGATCAGCGAGCCGATAGCCAACCCCTCGGTAAAGCCGCCGGTATCGGCCGCCGTGTTGGTCACCGCCACGCTCTGCCCCGCGGTCAGCGCCGTCACGTGGAAGTTGCCGATGACCACGTCGGCAATGCTGGCCGGCCCCTCCGCGCGCAGGAACACATTGCCCTGCACGTCCACGGTCTCGTCGGCGATGTCCGTCGGCGTGCCGGAATTGAACTCGCCGTTCGAGACATGGTCCAGCGTGACCTGACCGCTCTTGGCGCCCGCGCCGGCCGTGTCGATGCCGACCAGGATCGACGTGTTGTCGACGGCTGCGGGCGGCATTGCCGACGCCGAGAAGCCGAGGCCCGTGAAGGCGCCGGAGCCGGTGGCGTCGCCGGTCGTGCCGCCGATGGCGGTGTTCAGGCCCTCGCGCGGGCCCATGGCGACATTCTCGACGCTGACCGCCTGCGTTGCCGCGTCGCCGGTGCGGACATTGCCGAAGTCGACCAGGGTCGGCGTGGTGCTGCCCACCGCCAGATTGCCGACAATGGCCATGGTCTCGACCGAACCGATCACCGACGTGTTGGCGGTGCCCAGATCGGTGACGCCCAGGCTGTTGGCGCTGTCGCCGAAGCCTTCCGAAGAGAGGGCGATGGTGACCGTGCCCGCCTTGTTGCCGACCGTCGCCGTGTTCAGCGTCGCCGTGATGGTGACGCTGTCGGTATCGCCCGCCAACAGATGGCCGATCGCGCCCGACGCTGCCGCGACGTCGCCGCCGAAGCTGGCGACCGCAGCGTTCAGGCTCTCCTGGAAAGTGGTGCCGGCCAGGTCGGTATTGGTCACGGTGATGGCCTGGGTCTGCACCGACCCTTGCAGCACCATGCCGAAGTCCAGCAGGGCCTGCACGCTGGGCTGGGCCAGCTCGTACAGGTTGGCGCTGACCGAGAAGGTTTGGGTGCCAAGATCGGTCGTGCCCAGGCTGTTGATGCCATTGGGGTCCGAGACATACTGCACCTGAGCCGTGCCGCTGACGACACCGGCCGAGCCATTGTCCAGGCCGACGACCATCGCCGTGTTGTCGGACGCTCCGGCCGCCAGATTGGCGATGGCGCCGGTCGCCGAGACGACGCTGCCGGTGTTGGTCCCCGTAAAGCTGGCGTTCAGGCTTTCGGAAAACGCCCCGGCCGGTGCGGCGTTGACGATGTCCAACGCCCCCTGCACGCTGTCGCCCACATGCCGGTCGCCCAGGTCGACCGTCGTCGTCGCCGCGACCGGGTCGGCCAGGTTGAACACGCTGGCATTGAGGGTAACGGTCTGGGTGCCCAGCGCCGTCTGGCCCAGCGCGTTCACGCCGTCGCCATCCGACACTGTCTGCACCTGGGCCGTGCTGGCGATCGCGCCCGCCGTCCCGAAGCTCAGGTCGACGCTCATCGAGCTGTTGTCGCTCGCGCCCGGCCCCAGATTGTCGATGCTGCCGGCCGTGCCGGTCACCGCGCCCGTGGTACTGCCCGTGAAGCTGGCGTCCAGCCCTTCCGAGAAGCCGTCATTCGCGGCGGTGTTGCTGACCGTGATGGCCGCCGACGTCGCATCGCCCACATGGAATTCGCCCAGGGCGACCGGCGTCGACACCTGGTCCTCGGCCAGACGGTACACCTCGGCATTGACCGTGTAGGTGCGGTCGCCGAGGTCGGTCGACCCCAGGCTGTTGATGCCGTTCGGGTCGGACACGAAATTGACGTCGGCCGTGCCGCTCTTGCTGCCGACGGATGCGCTGGACAGCGAGACCACCAGCGAAGCGTTGTCGCTGGCCGTCGGCCCCAGATTGTCGATGCTGCCGGCCGTACCGGTCACATCGCCGGTGCTGGCGCCGGTGAAGGCCGCATCCAGGCTTTCGGAGAAGCCGTCATTCGCGGCCCCGTTGGTGACCGACAGGGCCACATCGATGCTGTCGCCGACGTGATACTGGCCGGCATTCACCGGAGTCGCGACCGGATCCGGCTCCGCCAGGCGGAAGACGTCGACGCTGAGCGCGACCGTCTGGCTGCCGAGCGCGGTCTGGCCCAGGCCGTTGATGCCGTTCGGGTCGGACACGAACGCCACATCCACCGTGCCGGACTTGGCACCGGCCGTTGCGGTGTCGAGCGTGGCGGACATCGAACTGTTGTCACTCGCCCCCGGCCCCAGATTGTCGATGCTGCCGGCGGTGCCGGTCACATCGGGGGTGCTGCCGGCAAAGCTGGCATCCAGGGATTCGTGGAAGCCGTCGGCCACGCCGCCATTGGCAATGCTGAGCGCCGCCTGTGCCAGATCGCCGACATGGCGCTCGCCCAGGTCGATGGGAGACCCGACCGAGGGGGTCGCCAGCGCGAACACGCTGCCGCTCACCGCGATCTGCTCGGTCGCAAACGTCTCCGCACCGCCGCCGGTGACGGCGCCGTCGGTCTCGGTCGTGACCGCCACCGTGCCGGACTTGTTGCCAACCGTGGCGGTGTCGATCCCCACCTGCAACGAGCTGCCGTCGCTGGCGCCCGGTCCCAGATTGGCAACGCTGCCGCCATTGTCGATGCCATCGCCGGCCGTGCCGGTGAAGGCGGCATTGGCGCCGTCGGACCCGGCCGCGGCCACGTTCGAGAGCGTGATCGCGGTCAGCGAGTCGTCGCCGATATGGAATTCGCCGGTGTCGACCGCATCCGGCTGCACCACGGGCACCGCCCGCGGCGTCACCTGGCTGTTGCCGATGACGTATTCGACCGACAGCCCCTCGCCGACGCCGTCCGTGCGCACGTCCAGGGTGATATCCACGTCCAGTTGCGACCCGCTGGAGGCCTGGAACGCGCCCAGATCGTGCGTGGTGTTGCCGAGGAAGGCCAGCGCATCCGCTTCCGCCGTCACGCCGGAGAAGGTCTGTTGCAGGACCACCGCCCCTTCCTTGAGCACGGTGAGGGTCGCCTGGTCGAAGCCGGCGGCCCCGATGGTCGGGTTCAGGAAGCTGACCAACAGATTCTGCTGGCCGGTCGCCGTCTGCGTGTCGTCGATATCGATGGCGATATCCGCATTGTGGTTGCGGTTGGCCGTCACGCTGTCCGGCGAGTGGCTGCCGGAGAGCACGCCCGCGGCCACGATATCGCTCTGCACCTTGCCGCTGTTCGCGGTGGTCTGATTGCCGGCCGTGCCAACGACATTGTAGTTGGCGAGCACGGCATTGTCGGCCAGATGCGCCAGGGTCTCATTGCCCCCCGGCATCAGCGCGTTCAGCGAAGCCGCCTGACGGTTGGCCACGTCCTCCACGCCGCCGATCTGGCTGTGGTAGTTGACATCCGCCTCCGCCGCCGCACTGCTGCCCACCTGGGTGTTGGCATAGGCAATGCCATCCTGCACCAGCCGTTCCCGGGTCAGGCCCGAGCGCGCGGTGGCCGTCGCCACGCCGGAGTTGCCGTCGGCAAACGCCTGCGCATTGGCGGAGCCCGCCGCCGGACCCGCGCCGGCGCCGTCCAGCCCCTGGCCCGCCGCACCGCCGGTGGCCGAGGCCGTCGCGCCCGCATAGCCGGGACCGTCGGCGGTGGCCGTCGCCGCGGCATCGCCGCCGCTGCCGCCCGCCTGGCCGGCGCCGCGGCTAACGCCGCCGGCGCCGCCTGTTGCCGTCGCATAGGACGAGGCCTGGTTGCTGCCGCCGCCGGCCTGCGCCTCGCCAACGCTGATAGCCGCGCCGCCGGCACCGCCGGACCCGACCGAGCCGCTGCCGACATCGCCGCCGCCGCCGCCAACCGCATCGTCGTTCGCCCCGGCATAGCCATCCGTGGCGGTCGCAAGACTGCTGCTGGTTGCCGCGCCGCCGGCTCCGGCATTCGCCGGCGCCAGGCCGTGCCGCCGCTGCTGTTGCCGCCGTCGCCGCCGCGGGCATAGCCACGGGCATCGGCACGCCCGGCATCGGCTCCGCTGCCGGTGGCCGTTGCCACCGCCGCCGCGGTGGAGACGCCACCATCGCCGCCATCGGCGCCATCAAAGCCGCCGCCGCCCCGCGACGTGCTGAACTGGCCGGCAAAAGCCTGGGCGTTGGCCACGCCCGTCGCGTTGGCCGCCGTGGCGGTGGCGTCGGACAGGCCGCCATGGCCCGCGCTCTCGCCCGCGCCGCGGCCGGTGCCGCCGACGCCGCCGTAGCCGTCCGCGTTGGCGCGCACGTCGGGGCTGCCGTAACCGCCATCGCCGGCCACCGCGGTCGCGATGCCGAAACCGCCATCGCTGCCGGAGCCGGTGCCGCCGGTGACATAGCCACCGCCGCCGCCGTACGCCTCGGCCTGGCCGTTGACGCTGCCGCCGTCCGGGTTGGTGAACGGCGTGGCAATGCTGCCCAGGGTCGAGGTGGCGTTACCGGCCTGGCCGACCGTGCCGCCATTGCTGTTGCCGCCCTCGCCGCCGGTCGCCCGCTGCCGCGCCGTGTTGGTGCCGGCGGTCGTGTTGGTCGAAGCCGCGCTCACCGCGTCGGTCAGGACGGAGTCCGCGCCGTCGCCGCCGTCGGCGCCGGTGTTGCCCGTGCCGCCGCGGCCGCCGGTCTGGGTCGCGACCGCGGAAACCCGGCCACCGCCGGTGGAGGTGGCGCTCGCCGCGGTGTTGCTGGCCACGCCGCCATCGCCCGCCGGAAGCCGGCGCCGTTGCGCCGCCAGCGCCGCCGGTCGCCGTCGCCGAAGCGCCGGAGGTGGACGTGCTGCTGTGGCTGCTGGAGGTCGTCGCGACGGCTTCGGCCGCGCCACCATCGCCGCCATGCCCATCGCCCGAGGCCGACCCGCCGGTGCCGCCGCTGGCAATCGTCGTCGCACTCGCAACCGCATCGACCGTGGTGGTCGTGGCCGACGACTGGCCGCTCGCATCGCCGCCCTGGCCGCCGGTGCCGCCATTGCTGGTACCGCCGCCGGTGCCGCCATAGTTGTAGCCGTTGACCGTGACCCGTCCGGCGTCGTTCGCGCCGGTCAGCAGACCGGTCGCATTGCCGCCGTCGCCGCCGCTGGTGCCGGTGCCGCCACTGCTGAAGCCACCGGTGCCGCCGGTGACATTGTTGGTGAGCAGATCCAGGCTGGCGCTGCTGACGGACTCGTTCAGGGTCACGGTCGCGTCGCCGCCGCGGCCGCCATTGCCGCTATCGGCGCCGCCGCCATTGCCGCCGTCGGCATTCACCGCCAGATCGGCATTGTTCGGCGTCGTCGTCACATTCGCCAGATTGACAGTGACGTCGCCGCCATGGCCGGCGGTGCCGTTGTTGGTGCCGGCATTGGCCGCACCGCCCGTGCCGCCGTCGGCGGTGATGTCCACATTCACATCGCCGCTGGTCGAGGTCGCGCTGACCGTGCCGATCATGCCGGACCCGCCGTCACCGGCCGTGCCGCTGCCGCCCGAGGCGACCGCGCCGCCATTGCCGCCACGCGAAATCAGCGACTGGTAGACGTCGCCCAAAGCCGCGACGGAACCGCTGACCAGGGCATCGCCGCCATGGCCGCCCTGGCCGTCGTCGGTGGCACCGCCAGTGCCGGCATTGGCCGTGTTGATGGATCGGAGGGAATTGCCAGTGCCGGCATCGCCGACATGCGATTCCACCGTCGCCGCACCGCCATCGCCGCCGTTCCCGGCTGCGTCGCCGGCACCGCCGGTACCGCCATTGGCGGTGAGATTGGAATCGATCGAGCCGCCGCCGCTGTTGACGAACGGCGTCATCGCGCTGCCGAGCATGGAGGCAGCCACGCCGCCATCGCCACCGGATGCCCCGTCATAGCCGGTGCCGCCGGTGCCGCCCGTGGCGGTCTGGAACACCCGGTTGTCGTACACGCCCGTGCCGCTACCCGAAACCGAAACCGCATCCGTCAGGCTGGACGACCCGCCGGCGCCCGCCGCGGCCCCTTCTCGGCCGCTGCCGCCATTGCCGCCGCGCTGGGTCGCCGTCGCGCTGGTGCTGCCGCCGACGCCCACCGCGCTGGCGCTGGCCGCATCGGTCAGACTGGTGCCGGCGCCGCCGCTCTGACCGGCGCCACGGCCGTCGCCGCTATTGCCGGCTTCGGCGTTGGCATTGGCGGTGGCGCTACCCGTCCCTGCCACGGTCGCCACGGCGCTGCTGGACGCCGTCCCGCCGGCGCCGCCGCTCCCGACCGAGCCGGTCCCGACCGAGCCGCCAATGCCGCCATAGGCATCGTCATTGGCGTTGGCGTTCGCGTCCGCGGCGCTGGCCGTGCTGCTGCTGGCTGCCGCACCGCCATCGCCGCCGTCCGCCGGCGCCATCGCCGTGCCGCCGCTGGACGTGCCGCCATTGCCGCCGCGGGCCAGGCCGCGCGCATCGGCAGCACCCGCCGCCGCGCCGACACCGGTCGTCTCGGCCGTCGCGCTGGCGGTGGAGGCGCCGCCCGCGCCGCCCGCAGCTCCGTCGAGGCCGCTGCCGCCGGACGTGGCATAGAAATAACCGGCCGTCGCATCGGCTTCGGCGCTGCCGGCCGCGTTGGTTGCGGTCGAACTCGCGAGCGATACGCCGCCGGCGCCACCGCTTTCACCGGCGCCGCGGCCGGCGCCGCCATAGCCCCCCTCCGCATCGGTGGTCGCCTGCACGTCCGGGCTGCCATGGCCGTCATCGCCGGCCACCACGGTCGCGGTGGCATCGCCACCGTCCGCACCGGAACCGGTGCTGCCGGAGCTGATATCGCCACCCCGGCCCGCATAGGCTTCGGCAATGCCTTGGACCGAACCGCCGCCGGCGTTGGTGTAGGGGGTCAGAGCGCTGCCGAGGGTCGAGACCGCATCGCCCGCCTGGCCGGCCAGCCCGCCGGCAGAATCGCCGCCGGCGCCGCCATTGGCCCGCTGCCGACCCGTGTTCACATTGGCCTGCGTGTTGGCCGTGCTGACCGACACCGCATCGACCAGGGAGGAATTCGCGCCATCGCCGCCATTGGCGCCGTCGGCACCGGTGCCGCCATTGCCGCCGCTCTGGGTCACGGTCGCATTGGCGCGGCCGCCGCCCGTGGAGGTCGCAGCCGCCGTCGAGTTGCTGGCCACACCGCCATCGCCGCCGCTCTGGCCGGCGCCGCGGCCGGTGCCGCCATTGCCGCCGCTGGCATTGGCCGTGGCCGAAATGGTCGTCGAGCCGGTATTGGCCGCGCTCGCGCTGGCCGTGGATTGCCCGGTGCCACCGGCACCGCCATCGCCGGTATGACCGCCGGAAATCGCGCCGCCATTGCCGCCGGCGGCGCGGTCGCTGGCCGTGGCGATCTGGTCCGCCGTCGTCGTCGCGCTCGAACTGCCGACCGCATTGCCGCCGGCGCCGGCGTCCGAGCCGTTGAAGGCCGAGCCGCCGCTGCCGCCATAGGCGTTGTTGTTGACGTCGACGCGCCCGGCGCTGTTGCTGCCGGCCAGCGCGCTGGCCACATCGCCGCCGGCCCCGCCGGTGGTGCCCGCGCCCGCACTGGCGGTGCCGCCGGTGCCGCCGACGGCGTTGTACGTGGTCAGGCCGAGGCTGCTGCCGGCCACGGATTCGCTCAGATTGATTGCGATATCGCCACCGTCCGCGGCCGACCCGCCGCTGGCGCTGCCGCCGGTGCCGCCGCTGGCGTTGACGTTGAGGTCCGCATCGCCCGGCGTCGAGGTGACATCGGTCAAACTGACCGTCACATCGCCGCCCGCCGCCGCCGTGCCGGTGTTGGCGCCGGAATTGGCAGACCCGCCGGCGCCGCCGTACACGGTCAGATTCACGTCCACGGGCCCGGCGGTGGAGGTTGCGTTGACCGCGCCGACCGTGCCGGAACCGCCAACCCCCGCCTGGCCGGAACCGCCGCTGGCGACACTGCCGCCGCTGCCGCCGCGGGAATCTAGATTGAAGTCGATACTCCCGGCACTCGTGACCGAACCGCTCACCGCACCGTCGCCGCCGGCTCCGGCCTGACCGGTGTCGGAATTGCCGCCGGTGCCGCCGCGGCCGTTCACATCGGTGCGGACGGTAGTGCCGCTGCCGCCGTCGCCGGTATGCGCGGCGGCCGTGCCGAGGCCGCCGGCGCCGCCATCGGCCCCCAGCGAGCCGCTGCCGCCGCTGCCGCCATTGCCGGTCACCGTCGTGTACAGCGCGCCGCTGCCGCCATTGGCAAACGGTGTGGCCACGCTGCCCAGCACGGAGGTGCCGGCACCGCCCGCACCGGCCGTCGTGCCGCCAGCGCTCGTGCCGCCATTCCCGCCGGTGGCGGTCTGCGTCGCCTGATTGGAGTACAGACTGGTGCTGTTGCCGGAAAGGCTCACCGCGTCGGTCAGGCTGGACGCACCGCCGGCGCCGCCGTCGGCGCCATCGTAACCGATACCGCCATGGCCGGCCGATTGGCTTGCGGTGACATACGCAGTGCCCGTGCCCGCCGCCGTCGCGGATGCGCTGACCGCGTCCGTCATGCCGCCGCCAGTGCCTCCGCTCTGGCCCGCACCGCGGCCGGTGCCACCACTGCCGCCGCTGGCATTGGCCGCCGCATTCGCCGTGCCGGTTCCGCCGGAGGTCGCGGCAGCGCTGCTGGCCGCCGTGCCGCCGCTGCCGCCGCTGCCGACCGAACTGCCGCCGACCCCGCCGCCGGCGCCGGCATAGGCGTCGTCATTGGCGGTCGCGAAATCGCTCGCCGACTGGGCCACGCTCGTGCTCTGGGCCGCGCCGCCGGCGCCGCCATCGGCCGGGTCGCCGGCCGTGCCGCCGCTGGAACTGCCGCCGGTGCCGCCATAGGCCAAACCGCGGGCCTCCGCCGCGCCGGTCGCCCCGGTGGCCTCGGCCGTCGCGCTGGCGGTGGAGGCGCCGCCGTCGCCACCGTCGGCGCCATCCGTGCCGGCTCCGCCGCTCTGATAATAGTAAGAATAGCCCGCATTGGCATCCGCGTCGGCACTGCCCGACGCGTTGGCGGCAGCCGCCGTTGCGGTCGAGACGCCGCCCTGGCCGCCCGTCTCGCCCACGCCGCGCCCGGTGCCGCCGCCGCCGGCGCTCGCATCGGCCCGGGCGTGCACGTCCGGCGTGCCGTTGCCGTCATCGCCGGCAATCACGCTCGCGGTGGCATCGCCACCATCACGCCCGGAGCCGGTGCCGCCGCCGGAAATCGAACCGCCGGAGCCGCCAATTGCTTCCGCAGCGCCATAGACCGATCCGCCGCCGGTGTTGGTATAAGGGGAGGCAATGCTGCCCAGGGTCGAGACCGCATCGCCAGCCTGCCCGGCCGTCCCGGTCGTGGACGCGCCGCCGGAGCCGCCGGTGGCGCGCTGAAACCCGGTGTTGATGTCGGCGTTGCCGTTCGCCGAGGTCACCGACACCGCATCGACCAGGGTCGAGCCGGCGCCGTCGCCGCCATCCGCCCCTTCGAAGCCGGTGCCGCCGCTGCCGCCGGCCTGATCCACCGTGGCGTCCGCCTGGCCGGTGCCGGTCGCCGTGGCACTGGCCGTGCTGCCGCTCGCCGCGCCGCCATCGCCCCCGCTGCGGCCCGTGCCGATGCCGGTGCCGCCATTGCCGGCACTCGCGTTGGATGTGGCCGCCGCATTGCCGGCACCGCCGGTGGTGGCGGTGCTGACCGACTGGGCCGCACCGCCCGTGCCGCCATCGCCGAACGTGCCGGCGCCGGCATTGCTGACATTGCCGCCGTTGCGGCCATAGGTCTGGCTCGTCGCAGACGCGGCGCCCGTGCCGCCGAGCGCGCTGCTGGCGGCGGTGGCCGCACCGGCATTGCCGCCGGTGGCGCCGCCGGGCGTGCTGGTGACCGCGCCGCCAGTGCCGGAATCGGCCCGGGCATAGGCATTGGCCGCACCGCTACCGGCCACGGTGTTCGCGTCCGCCGTCGCCGCCGCGTCGCCGCCGGCCCCGCCAACGCCGGAAGCGCCCGGCGTTCCCGTGCTGCCGCCCGGACGGCCGGTCCCACCCGTGCCGGCGGAGGCATAGGTGTTGGCCGCGGCGTTACCGCTGGCGCCCGTCACCGTTCCCGCGGCAGCGGCGGTCGCATCGCCGCCATCGCCACCATCGCCGCCATCGCCCGAAATGCCGGCTCCCGCCGCATTGCCGCCAGCACCGCCCGTGCCGCCGCTGCCGCCATAGGCATTGGCCGTGGCGGTGGTGGCACCGGCCGCATTGCTGTCCGCCGTCGCCGTGCCAAGAGCGCCGGCACCGCCCGCAGCGGCAGCGCCACCGTCCGCATCGCTGCCGGCATCGGGTCCGTCGATACCGGCCCCGCCCGAGCCGCCCGAGCCGCCCGAGCCGCCGTGGGCGGTGGCCGTGTTGTCCTCGCCGGGCGTGTTGGCAGTGGCGTTCGCCGCCGTGCCGTCCGTCCCGACGGCGCCATCCGTCGCCGGATCGCCGGAACTGCCATTGGCACCGGTCACGCCGGACGCACCGCTGTCGGTCACCGACGCCGCATAAACGGGTACAGTCATATTCAAACAAATCGCCAATGCCGATGTGCTGAATAGAACCGGCCAAATGCGGTTTTTCAAAATATTATTATGGCGAAACTCGTTCTTTTCCACGCCCCTCTTGGACACCACGACATCTCTCCTTATAAAATTGGTATTTTTGCCTTTATAAATTTCAGGCAAAACTCACATATTTCGAGATTGCCTCCCTTGTTACCGCTTTGCAATCAAATTTACGCGAATTTCCGCATTTTCATTAACACCAAAGTGATCTTTTTCACTCTGGATTTCTTCAACAAAATCCGAGAATGGGTTGATTCCCAATTGCTATACAAACGTATGAGGCCGCCCGCCCGAGCCGGCAGGGCCGCAGATCGTCGGCCGGCCCCACCCGCCAAAAACAGCGAATGGCCGCCACGGATCGCGACGGCCATGGCCTCAACGCGGAACAGGAGTGTGCGCAGCCCGTCAGGCCGCCGGCAATTCCGCCAGATCAAGCGTGGTGACCCGGCGCAGTTCGCGCCGGTACTTTGCATCGTCGAACGGCGTCGCCCGGTGCAGGGTGCAGCGATTGTCCCAGATCACCAGGTCGCCATCCTGCCAGCGATGGGCATAGACGAATTGCGGCTGCACCGCGTGCTGCATCAGCTCCCACAGCAGCAACCGGCCTTCCGGCAGGCTCATTTCCAGGATGCGCGCGGCGTGCGAGGCCAGATACAGGGTCTTGCGCCCGGCCCGCGGCAGCGTGCGCACCAGCGGGTGGTAGGCGCCTTTCAGCGTCTCCATCTCCTCGGCCGAGAACTCGAAGCCCAGGGTCTGGCGCGAATGGGCGATGGAGTGGTGACAGGTCAGCCCTTCCAGCCGCGCCTTCATCTCGTCGTCCAGGGCGTCATAGGCGGCGCGCTGGTCGGCGAACAGCGTGTCGGCGCCCACCGGCGGCAGAATGCGGGCGTGCAGCATGGAATAGCGCCCGGCCGGGTCCTGGAACGAGGCATCGGTGTGCCAGAGCCGGTTGCCCAGGCCGTAAAGGCGCTTGCGGTTGTCCGCCTCCAGAATGGCGCCGTCGTCGCGGACATTGGAAATGTCGGCAATCGCCTCGGTTCCGAGCCGCGTCTTGCCGAGGGCGGCCGCGCCGGTCTTGGCGTGCAATTCGCCGTCGAGACGCCGGGCAAACGCCATCTCCTCCTCGTCGGTGAATTGCTGGTTGCGGAAGACGAGCACCGCATAGCGATCCATGCCGCCGCGGATTTCGGCCAGGGTCCGGTCGTCGAGCGTCTCCCGCAGCGACACCGGGCCGACTTCGGCGACAAACAGCGGGTGCAGGGGGGTGAAGGTCAAAGCCATGGGGGCGGTCTCCGGAGCGCCGGTCATTCTGTGACCGGAAGTTTGGCGCAGAATGCCCGCAAGCGGCAAGCCGCCCGTGCTCACCCGGAAGGCTGGCCGGGCACTGCCGGGATCGCTCAGCGCCCCCGGCCGAGCCGCAACAGACCCGCGCCGACGAACAGCAGTGCCACGCCGCTGGCCGCCGTGCGCAACAGGTTGTAGTCCTGCCAGCGAGGCGAATAGGCCTGCCAGACCGCCCGCGCGGCCTCCAGCGGCAGCGGCCCCTGGATGGTGGCCAGCGCCTCGTTCATGGGCACGTTGAACAGCAGGGTCGGGACGATGCCGCCGACCATATAGATCGCTCCCGCCAGCGCGAAGCAGGCGGCGCTATGGCGCAAGCCGGTGACATGCAACAGCCCGCCGGTGGCGAGACAGACCACGGGCGTTCCGAAAAAGGCCGGCGCGAACACGGGGTTCCGGACCGAGGCGTTCATGGCCTGCATGGCCTCGATCGCCACCCGCGGGTCCGCCGCGTCCAGCCCCCACATGGTGGAGCAGACCCAGGCATAGAAAAAGCCGAAGATCGCGCCGGTCAGCAGCAGCGACAGCAGCGGCAGCACACGAGCCGCGCGGACCATGGTCAATCTCCCCGCCGGGCACCGCGTCAGACGTTGAAGCGGAACAGCATCACGTCGCCGTCCTGCACGCGATACTCGCGGCCTTCCTGGCGCATCTTGCCGGCTTCCTTCGCCCCCTGCTCGCCGCCGCAGGCCAGATAGTCGGCATAGGCGATGGTCTCTGCCGCGATGAAACCGCGCTGGAAGTCGGTGTGGATCACGCCCGCCGCCTCCGGCGCGGTGGCGCCCTGGCGCACGGTCCAGGCGCGGGCCTCCTTCGGCCCGACGGTGAAGAAGGTCAGCAGGCCCAACAGGTCGTAGCCCGCCCGGATCATGCGGGCGAGGCCGGGCTCTTCCAGGCCCAGGCTTTCCAGAAACTCGGCCTGCTCGTCCTCCGGCAGGCTCGCCACTTCCGCCTCGATGGCGGCGGCGATGGTGACGGTGCCGGCGCCCTGGCTGGCAGCCCACTCCTCGACCCGGGCCGAGAGCGCGTTGCCGGTGGCGGCCGACTCCTCGTCGACATTGCAGACATACATGACCGGCTTGTCGGTCAGCAGTTGCAGCCGGCGCACGGTGGCCAGTTGCTCCTTCGGAAACACCACCGAACGGGCCGGCTTGCCTTCGCGCAGCGCGGCGATCAGCGGCTCCATGACGACGGCCTGCTCCTTGGCCTCGCGGTCATTGCCCTTGGCGCGCTTGGCGACCTGGTCGAAACGGCGTTCCAGGCTTTCCAGGTCGGCCAGCATCAGTTCGGTCTCGATGGTCTCCGCGTCGCGCAGCGGGTCGATGCCGCCCTCTACATGGGTGATGTCGTCGTCTTCGAAACAGCGCAGCACATGGGCGATGGCATCGCATTCGCGGATATTGCCCAGAAACTGATTGCCCAGCCCCTCGCCCTTGGAGGCGCCGCGCACCAGGCCGGCGATGTCGACGAATTCCAACTGCGTGTGCACCACCTTGGCCGACTTGCCGACCGCCGCGATCTTGTCCAGCCGCGGGTCGGGCACGGCGACGCGGCCGGTGTTCGGCTCGATGGTGCAGAAGGGATAGTTCGCCGCCTCGGCCGCCTGGGTGGCGGTCAACGCATTGAACAATGTCGACTTGCCGACATTCGGCAGGCCGACAATGCCGCAATTGAAACCCATGGGGATCGGAACTCCGTGAAACTATGGGCGCCACCGGCAGCCCGGGAAACGATAGGCGCCGCGGTGGGCCTTGGAAGAGGCCCCGCCCCTAGAACATGCTTTCCAGCACGCGGTCCGGCGGCTTGTGACCATCGACGAAGGTCTTGATGTTGATGATGACCTTTTCGCCCATCTCCGTCCGCGCCTCGACGGTCGAAGACGACATGTGCGGCAGCAGCACGCAGTTCTCCAGCCCCAGCAGGGCCGGGTCCACCGCCGGCTCGTTCTCATAGACGTCGAGGCCGGCCCCACCGATCTGGCGGGTCTCCAGCGCCCGCGCCAGCGCCGCTTCGTCGATCACCTCACCGCGCGAGGTGTTGACGATATAGGCGTTGGGCTGCACCAGTTCCAGCCGCCGTGCGTTCAGCAGGTGATAGGTCGCAGGCGTGCGCGGGCAGTTGATCGAAATGATGTCCATGCGGGCCAGCATCTGGTCCAGGCTTTCCCAATAGGTCGCCTCCAGCTCCGCCTCCAGTTCGGCATCGACGCGCCGCCGGTTGTGGTAGTGGATCGAGACGCCGAAGGCGCGGGCCCGCCTGGCCACGGCCGAGCCGATCCGCCCCATGCCGATAATGCCGAGCCGCTTGCCATAGACCCGGTGGCCCATGAGCTGCGTCGGCGACCAGCCGGTCCATTCGCCCTTGCGCAGCAGCCGCTCGCCCTCGGACATGCGGCGCGGCACGGCCAGGATCAGCGCCATGGTCAGGTCGGCGGTGTCGCTGGTCAGCACGCCGGGCGTATTGGTCACGGTCAGGCCGCGGGCGCGGGCGGTTTTCAGGTCGATATGATCGACGCCGGCGCCGAAATTGGCCAGAAGCTTGAGATTCGGCCCGGCCTGTGCCAGCACCTGCCGGTCGATGCGGTCGGTTACCGTCGGCACCAGCACGTCGGCGGTCTGCACCGCCTCGATCAACTGCTGGGTAGACATGGGCGCGTCTGTCGTGTTCAGACGGGTGTCGAACAATTCCATCAGCCGGGTTTCCACCGAGCCCGGCAGTTTGCGTGTGACGATGACGAGCGGTTTCTTCGAAGCCATTGCGGCAAACCTTTTCGAGTGCGGCCGGGCGATCAGCGACAGGATGCGTCGGCCAGCGGATAGCAGGCTCGGGATGCTCTGTCTATGCGTCGGCCTGCTGCTGGCGTCGCCGGGCTTTGCCGAAGACGGCGTCGGGTCCGTAACCCGCTATCCGCTGCCCCGCTTCGTCTCCATCGACCGCAGCGAGGCGAACCTGCGCGCAGGCCCCGGCAAGGAGTATCCCATCCTTGCGGTGCTGCAATGGCGCAACGTGCCGGTGAAGATCGTCGAGGAATACGATGTCTGGCGCAAGGTGGAACTGCACGACGGCTCGACCGGCTGGCTGCATCGCGTTCTGCTGGACGGCGCCCGCACCTTTCTCATTCAGGGCGACCCGGTCGTCGTGCGGGCCGAACCGTCGGCGAAGGCCGAAGCGGTCGCCACCTTCGCGCCCGGCGTGATCGCCAAGCTGGAGCACTGCCCGAAGGCGTGGTGCCAGGTGCGCTACAAACATTATGAGGGCTGGGTGCCACGCACGTCCGGCTGGGGTATGCTGCCGGACGAGGTCTTGGAATAGGAATTTCGCCATGGTGACCGACGCTGACCAGCCCCTGATCAAACTCACCTATGACGACCGGGGCGAGGCGGGACGCATCGCCTGGGTGACCTTCAACAACCCGGCCAAGCGCAACGCCCTCGGCCTGGAGGGCAAGCAGCTTTTCATCGACACGCTGACGGCGCTGAAGCACGACGAGAGCCTGCGCGCCCTGGTGCTGACCGGCGCCGGCGACCGCTCGTTCGTCGGCGGCACCAATCTGGCGGAGATGAAGGATTTCGACCTGGCCCAGGCCGAAGCCTCCGCCACCAAGACCCACCGGGCCTGCGACGCGGTGCGCCAGTTTCCGGTGCCGGTGATCGCGCGCATCAACGGCTATTGCTTCGGCTCGGGCATGGAGATCGCGGCCTGCGCCGACATGCGGGTCGCCTCCACCGAAGCCAAGTTCGGCATGCCGGAGGTGCGCTTCGGCATTCCCTCCGGCATGGAGGCCTCGGTGCTGCCGCGGCTGATCGGCTGGGGCAAGGCCTGCGAACTGGTGCTGACCGGCGACCATATCGACGCCGCGGAGGCCAGCCGCATCGGCTTTCTGGAGCGGCTCGTGCCCTATGCCGAGCTGGACGCCGCCGTGGAAAAGTGGGTTGTCTCGCTGCTGGCCTGCGGGCCGCGGGCGGTGCGCATCCAGAAGCGGCTGATCCTGGACTGGGACCGCATGGGCGTCACCGACGGCGCCCGCGCGGGCATCCAGGCCTATGTGGAAAGCTACCGCTCGGACGAGCCGAACCGTCTGATGACCGCCTTCCTCAACCGGCAGCGCTAGGGCGCTTTTGGTCCTGGTTGAACCACTCTCCCGCCCCATTCTCCCGCGCAAGCGGGAGCCTATGCCTGAGAGCTTCTCACAGAAACCGGATTCTGTCTTTGTCTCTCAGGCATGGGTCCCCGCATCCGCGAGGACAGGGAAGTTGGGTGGTGAGCCAGCGGCAACAGAATCCGCTCTAGCGCCGGGCTCGGCTCCGCCCCTCCTCCGGCGTCATCCCATCCTCCGGCGTCATGGCGAGTCCGCGGAGCGGGCGAAGCCATCCAGACGGATACCGGCCCACGCCGAAGTCGTGTCTGGATTGCTTCGTTGCCCTGCGGGCGCCTCGCAATGACGCCAGAGGAGGGACGGGGCCGAGCCCGCCCGCCGCCGCGCCTAACGCGCCGAGTAGCCGCCGTCCACCGGCATGGCGACGCCGGTGACGAAGCTGGCATCGTCGCTCGCCAGGAAGGCCGCGGCGCTGGCGATTTCCTCCGGCTGGCCGAGACGGGCCATCGGGTGGATGCTCGTCAGAAACTCCGTGCCGCCCTCGATGGTGCGCGCCTTCTCGGTCATCGGCGTCACGATATAGCCGGGGCAGACCGCGTTGACCCGCACGCCGGTCGGCCCGAAGCTGACGGCGAACTGCTTGGTCAGGCCGACAACGCCGTGCTTCGCCGCCACATAGGCCGCGACCCCTTCCAGATGCGCGGCATCCAGCACGTCATAGGCCGGTGCCCGCACCAGGCCGTGCAATCCGGCGACCGAGGCGGTGTTGACGATGGCGCCGCCGCCCGCCGCCGCCATCATCGGGCAGGCGTGGATCAGGCCGTAATAGACGCCGGACAGGTTCACGTCCGTGGTGCGGTCCCAGCCCTGGCCGGAGCCGACGCCGGCATTGTTCATCAGCACGTGCAGGCCGCCCAGGTCCTTCACCGCCCGTTCCAGCGCGCCCTTGACCGCATCGCTGTCGGTCACGTCGAGGCCGAGACCGACACCCTTCGCGCCCAATTCCTCGACCCGGGCGGCGGTGGCCTGGGCGCCCTGCTCGTCGATGTCGGCGCAGAGCACCGCCGAGCCCTCGCCGGCCAGCCGCAGCGCCATCTGCCGGCCGATGCCGGAGCCGGCGCCGGTAACGACCGAGACCTTGTTGGTAAAACGTGCCATAGGGGATTTCCTCGATTGTGCGTATGAGTGGCGTAAGGGTGGATGCTACCGCCCGGCGGCCCGCTCTGCCATCGCTTTCCGGAAATCGCGGCCCGAAGGACCGGCGCTGTCTCCATGCTCGAAGGGGTTTCCCTGCCCATCGGCCCGGAATGGATCGCGGTGTGCGGCGCGGCGGCGTTCGCCGGCGGCTTCATCCGCGGCTTTGTCGGCTTCGGCGGCGCGGTCATGCTGATTCTGGCCGTCAGCGCCGTCATCGGCCCGCGGGAGGCGGTGGCCATCGCCGCCCTCAGCGGCCTGCCGCCGATGCTGCAATTGCTGCCGGCCGCGATCCGCACCGCCGAGCGCGGCTTTGCGGTGCCGTTCGGCCTCGCCTCGTTCCTGGGTGCGCCGCTCGGCACGCTCACCCTGGTCAGCGTCGCGCCCGGTGTGATGAAAATCGGCATCGCCGTCTTCGTCCTGGCCATGGTGCTGCTGCTGCGCTCCGGCCGCTCCATCCCTCTGGGCGACAGCCGCGCGCGCATCATCGCCGCCGGCATCGGCGCCGGCTGGATCCAGGGCGTCGCCGGCGTGGCCGGCCCGCCCACCGTCGCCCTGGTGCTGGGCCGCGGCGGCGAGCCGGCCCAGCAACGGGCGAACGTGATCGGTGCGGTCACGGCGATGAATTTTTGCAGCCTGGGGCCGCTCTGGTGGTACGGCCTGTTCACCCGGGAGGTGATCGTGCTGGCCCTGCTGTTCGTGCCGCTCTATTCCGTCGGCACCTGGCTGGGCCAGCGCTATTTCACCGAAAAGGGCCAGCGCCTCTACCGCCAGGCGGCGCTGGCCGCGCTCACCGGCATCGGCCTGCTGACGCTGGCCAAGGCGCTGGCGGACTATTGGCCCGGGTGAACGCCTCGGCCCAACCGGTCAGCGGGCCGAATAGCCGCCGTCCACGGGCATGGCAACGCCGGTGACGAAGCTGGCCGCGTCGCTCGCGAGGAAGGCCGCCACCGCCGCCACCTCCTCCGGTTGGCCGAGCCGGCCGATCGGATGCAGCGATTTCAGGAAATCCTCCCCGCCCTCGCGGTCGCGAATGGCGGCGATGATCGGCGTCTTGATATAGCCGGGGCAGATCGCGTTGACCCGCACGCCGACCTTGCCATAGGCGACGGCGAACTGCTTGGTCAGGCCGACAACGCCGTGCTTGCTGGCGACATAGGCGCTGACGCTCTCCACCGCGGCCGGGTCGTCGTGATACTCCACCGGCCGCATCAGCGCGCCCAGGCCGGCGACCGAGGCGGTGTTGACCACGGCACCGCCGCCCTGCTCCGCCATGATCGGGCAGGCATGGATCAGGCCGTAATAGACCCCGTCCAGGTTGATGGTCGTGGTCGTCCGCCAGTTCTTGCTGCCGACGCCGGCATTGTTCATCAGCACGTCGAGCCGGCCCAGGTCGCGCTTCGTCTTCTCCAGCGCCGCCTTCACGGCCTCCTGGTCGGCGGTGTCGAGCGCCTGGACCACGGCCTTGGCTCCCAACTCCTCGACGCGGGCGGCGGTGGCCTGCGCGCCCTGCTCGTTGATATCGGAGCAGACAACGGTGGCGCCGTCGGCGGCCAGCTTCAGCGCCATGGCCTCGCCGATGCCGGAGCCGGCGCCGGTGACGAACGAGATGCGGCCTTCGAATGCAGACATGATGGGCGGGTTCCTCTCGGGTCCGTAGGGGTTGCGGCCAAGCTTACCCCGACGACGCCGCCCGTGCGAGCCCTGCCGACGGGTCAGCGCGCGGTGTAACCGCCGTCCACCGGCATGGCGACGCCGGTGACGAAACTGGCGTCGTCGCTGGCCAGGAAGGCTGCCACCGCCGCCACCTCCTCCGGCTGGCCGAGCCGGCCCATGGGTTGCAGGCTCTCCATGAAGGCCTGGCCGCCGGGTCGCTCCCGGTTCGCGCGGGTCATCGGCGTTTCGATATAGCCGGGACAGACCGCGTTCACCCGCACCCTGGCGGGGCCGAACGAGACGGCGAACTGCTTGGTCAGGCCGACGACGCCGTGCTTGGTCGCCACATAGCTGCCGGTCCAGGCCAGCCCCTGCGGGTCGACGCCGGCCCCGGCCGCGGCCGGCACCAGGGCCACCAGCCCCGCCGCCGACGCGGTGTTGACCACGGCGCCGCCGCCCTGCTCGGCCATCAGCGGGCAGGCATGCAGCAGGCCGTAATAGACGCCGGAGAGATTGACCGGCAGCGTCACCTCCCAACTGCTGCGGGCAACACCGGCATTGTTCATCAGCACGTCGAGCCGGCCGTGGCGGCTCAGCGCGCCAGCCAGCGCGTCGCGCACCGCCGCTTCCTCGGTGACATCCAGATAGATGCCGTCGGCCTTCACGCCCAGGGCCTCGACCCGGGCGGCGGTGGCGCGGGCGGCCTGTTCGTCCACATCGGCGCAGACGACCGCCGCCCCCTCGCCGGCCAGGCGCAGCGCCATTTGCTGGCCGATGCCGGAGCCGGCGCCGGTGACGAATGCGACTTTGCCTCTGAACTGGGGCATGGGTTGGCTTCCTCCTGCGGATATGACGGCCGTCGCCGGCCTATGCGGGCCGAAATAGCCCGCCATCCACCGGCAAGGCGACGCCGGTGACGAAACTGGCATCCTCGCTGGCGAGGAAGGCCGCCGCCGCGGCAATCTCCTCCCGCTGGCGGTGCGGCCCATCGGTGAGTCGCGCATATAATCCCGGCCCCTTCGCTCGCCTGCATCGCGCCGGTCATCGGCGTTTCGACAAAACGGACAGACCGCATTCACCCGCACTGGCGGGGCCGAAGCTCACCGCGAACTGCTTGGTCAGGCCGACCACGCCATGCTTGGTCGCGACATAAGCCGACAGGCGCTCCACCGAGCGCGGGTCAGTGTGCTCCGCCAGCACCGGTACCAGGGCGGCCAGACCGGCGACGGAGGCGGTGTTGACCACGGCACCGCCGCCCTGCGCCGCCATGATCGGGCAGACGTGCAGCAGGCCGTAATAGACCGCCGACAGGTTCACCGCCTGGGTCGGCTGCCAGCGCTTGAGGCGACACCGGCATTGTTCATCAGCACGTCAGCCGTCCCCGGTCGCGCACGGTCGCCTCCAGCGCCGCCGGAACGCCGCCTCGTCGGTGACGTCAGAGCTGCGGGGCACCGCCGTCGCGCCCAGCGCCTCGGCCATGGCGGCGGTCTCCCCACGCGCGTCGGCATTCAGGTCGGCGCAGATGACCGCAGCCGCTGCGCAGGCCACCGCTGCCGCCATGGCCCGGCCGATGCCGGAGCCGGCACCGGTCACAAACGACCAGGGCGTGGTTTTCGTCGCTCATGGCGCTAGAGTCCCTTCATCCGATCCAGCGTCGCGCGCGTGCTTTCCACTAGGTCCGCGAAGATCTCCGCTGCGGGGCGGCGTTGGGTAATCATGCCGGCGCCCTGACCGCCCGCATTCATGGTGATCTCGAAGCGCCCGGCGGCCATGGCGGCCTCCTTGAAGTCCTCCATCAGCACGCGCTGGTGCGGGGTCGGCAGCGCCGGCAGGCCGCTTTCGGCCCAGGCCTTGGAGACATCGTTCTGAACGGCGCGCACGGTCTTGCCGGTCCAGTAGGGCGAGATGCGCATGTCGCCCGTGGACGCCGCGACGATCTGGTCCTTCAGCGCATCGGGCAGGCCGCCCTCGTCCGCCACCAGAAAGGCCGTGCCGACCCACACGCCCTGCGCGCCCAGCGCCAGCGCCGCCGCCACGCCGCGGCCGTCGGAAATGCCGCCCGCGCCCAGAACCGGGATGTCGCCCGCGGCATCCACCACCTGCGGCAACAGGGCGAAGCTTGCGACCTGGCCGGTGTGGCCGCCGCCCTCGGTGCCCTGGGCGACGATGGCGTCGACGCCCGCCTTCACCTGCCGCACCGCGTTGCGCGGCGAGCCGCAGACGCCCATGACCTTCATGCCGATCTCACGCGCCCGCGGCACGACGATGGCCGGGTCGCCCAGGCCGGCCGCGAACACCGGCACGCGCTCGTTCAGCGTCACCTCGATCTGCTGGGCGATCAGTTCGGCGGAGATGACGTGATCGTGCTGGAACGGCCGTTCCGGCAAGCCGAAGCGGCGGTGGAGCTCTTCCAGAAACGCCCAATGTTCCGGATGGTTGTCGCGGATTTCCTGGCGCACGGCGGCGCGCGAGCCCGGCGCCTGTTTCAGCGAGGCCGGCAGCAACAGGTCGACGCCGAACGGCTTGTCGGTGAGGCGCCGCACGGCGCGGATGCGGTCCTCGACCTCCTTCGGCGCCAGGTTGGAGCAGCCGAGCACGCCCAATCCGCCGGCATTGGAGACGGCCGCCACCAGCGCCGGCGGCGTCGCCATGCCCCACGAGCCCATGCCGGCAAGGACGATGGGATATTCGATCTCCAACAGATCGCAGAGCGGGGTTCGGAGAGACATCATGGCGCGTTTCCTGTTATTGGCTCGTGCCATTGTGTCCATGAACCTCCGCTTTAGAAAGGGGCGATTGCCGCCGCCCCTTACGCCGCCGCCCCTTACCCCGCCAGTCGCTGCCCGCAGCGCCGGCGCGCGGAAACGGCATCGGCAAGATTGCGGAGCATGGCTCCGGTCGTCGGCCAGTCCACGCAGCCGTCCGTCACCGATTGGCCGTAGCGCAACGGCCTGGCATCGATGCTCTGGTTACCCGCGACCAGGTTGCTCTCGATCATGATCCCGATGATGCGGCGGTCGCCGCCCCCGATCTGTTCCGCCACCGCAGCGGCGACGCGCGGCTGGTTCTCCGGCTTTTTCAGACTGTTGCCATGGCTCGCATCGATCATGACCACGCCCGGCCGGCCGATCGCTTCTGCCGCCTGACAGGCCGCATCGACGGATGCGGCGTCGTAGTTCGGCTGTCGCCCGCCGCGCAGGATCAGATGGCAATCCCGGTTGCCTTGCGTCTCCGTCACCATGGCACGGCCATCGCCGGCAAGGGACACAACATGGTGGCGACTTGCGGCGGCCACGACGGCGTCCAGGGCAATCTGCACGTCGCCGGACGTGCCGTTCTTGAAGCCAATCGGGCAGGCCGCGGCAGAGGCGAGTTCCCGGTGAACCTGGCTTTCCGTGGTGCGCGCGCCGATGGCCGCCCAGCTTATCAGGTCGTCCAGATAGGCCGGGGCGATCGTGTCCAGGTATTCCGTGCCCGCCGGAACACCCATTTCGGCGATCTGCGCCAACAGCTTGCGCGCCTTGGCGAGGCCCAGATTGATGTCGCTCGTGCCATCCAGGTTCGGATCGTGCAACAGCCCCTTCCAGCCGACGGTCGTCCGGGGTTTCGCGAAATAGGCCCGCATCACGATTTCCAGGCGGTCGCCGAGCTCTTGGCGGGCGGCCTGTATCAACGCGGCATATTCGAGCGCGGCTTCCGGATCGTGGATCGAACACGGGCCGACCGCCACCAGCAGGCGGTCGTCAGTTCCGCGCAAAATCGCGCGGGCGGCCGAGCGCGCCGCCTGCACCGCCGCACGCGCGGCGGGCGCTGCGGGAATTGTCCGTTTGAGGCTGTCGGGCGGCTCCAATAGCGTCAGATGCGGGCGTTCGGCGTCGCTGGTAACGGGTACGGTCATCGTCAGGGTCCCTTGTGAGGCTCCCGGCGATCCGCCCAAAAAGCAAAACCGCCAGAAAGCTGGCGGTTTGGTTCGGTTTCGCATTGGATCGGTCTGTCTTCAGACCATACGACTCCCTCCGTCCGCCCTGTGGCCCGGATAGCTAAAGTACCAAAAATAGGCGAACGAGTTGGTCATGCCGGGGTTATAACCGCGGCGACCGCGATTGTCACGGGCCGTTTTCCGGGTGGCGTCCCCGGGTTGGGAGCCTGCCCGGCGCCTAGCCTGCGGCAATCGCCTTCACCTCCGCCACCAGCGCGGCTGGCAGCACCGTGCCCGCCTTCGGGATGCGGGCGCGGTTGGCCAGGCGCCGGTCGCCCGGCAGGCGGGCATCGCCATCGGAAAGGATGCGGGCGAACAGGCCCTCGACCCGCTCCAGGAAGGTGTCGGCGCCGAAGGCCGAAGGGTCCATGGCAATGACCAAATGGCCGTTGTGGGTCGGGCCGCCATGGCCGGTGTATTGTTCGTCGGCTTCAAAGGACAGCTCGCCGCCGGAAAGGCCCGCGGCCAGGATTTCCACCATCAGGGCGATGGCCGCGCCCTTGTAGCCGCCGAAGGCCAGTTGCACCCCTTCCAGCACCTTGTTCGGGTCCGTGGTCGGCTGGCCGTCGGGGCCGAGGCCGAAGCCCTCCGGCACGCTGTGGCCGTCGCGGGCCGCGATCATGATCTCGCCGCGGGCGGCCGCACTCGACGCCTGGTCCCACACCATGGGCGGCCGGCCGTCGGCGCGCGGACAGGCGAAGCTCATCGGATTGGTGCCGTAAAGCGGCCGTGTCCCGCCCGCCGGCGCCACGAAGGCGCGGGAGTTGACGAAGCTCATGGCCACCAGCCCCTGCTGCGCCAGCGGCTCCACGTCCGGCCAGAGCGCGGCGAAGTGGGCGGAGTTGCGGATCGCCATGGCGGCAATCCCCTGCTCCCGCGCCACCTGCGCCAGCATCGGCCGGCCGAGCGCCATCGGCAGCGGCGCCAGCCCCTTGTCGCCGTCGACGAACACCACCCCCGGCGCGCGCCGCTCGACCCTGGGCCTGGCGTCGCCCTTGGCCTCGCCGGCTTGCAGGATCGCGCAATAGCCCGGCACGCGGAACACGCCATGGCTGGCGCAACCGTCCCGCTCCGCCCGTGTGACCACGTCGGCCACGGCCTCGGCATTGGCCCGGTCGGCCCCGGCAGCCCGGAGGGCCGCCGCGGTCAGCGGCCGCACCTCGTCCAGCTTCAGGGTGACGGTCTCGCCAGCGGCGGCGCTCATGCCTCAGGCCGTCCGCTCACGCGCCCAGGCGCCGAGCTTGGCAATGGCGTCGCCCGCCTCCGAAAGCATGGGCTGGAACAGGTGCCAGACATGCGGCATGCGCTCCCAGACCTCCAGCGTCACGTCCACGCCCGCCGATTTGGCCTTGTCGGCAACGCGGGTCGCGTCCGACAGCAGGATTTCGGCCGAGCCCACCTGGATCAGCATCGGCGGCAGGCCCGACAGGTCGGCATAAAGCGGCGAGACCAGCGGGTCGCGCACGTCGGCACCGGCGCGATACAGGTCGGCGAACCAGTGCAGGCCCTCTTCGGCCACCATCGGGTCTTCCGCGGCCTTGGACTTGATGGTTTCGCCGGAGCCCTCCAGGTCGGTCCAGGGCGAGATCGGCACCGAGCAGGCCGGCAGGCGCAGGCCGCGGTCGCGCAACGCCACCTGGGTCGCAATCGTCAGGCCGCCGCCCGCCGAGTCGCCCATGATCGCCATGCGCGCCGGGTTGCCGCCCTGGTCGAGCATCCACTGCCAGGCGGCGACCGCGTCTTCCACCGCCGCCGGGAACGGATCTTCCGGCCCCATGCGGTAGTCGACCACCAGACAGCGCCCGTCGATGGCCTTGGAAATGTTGTAGGCGAGGTTGCGGTGCGAGTGCGGCGAACCGATCACATAGCCGCCGCCGTGCAGATAGAGCACCTGGCGGTTCGGGTTCGCGCCCGGCGCCGACACCCATTCGGCGGCACAGCCGGCCACCGTCACCGTCTCGACGACGGCTTCGGGCGGCGGGGGCATCTTGTCGCCCAGCTCGTTGATGCGGTCGCGCATGGCCTCGACGGTCTTGGGCTCCGGCTGCGGCCGCTCGCGCAGCAGGGCGACGAGCTTATCGAGTTGGTCCTGGCTCATGGTCTTGGCGTTCCCGTTTGGTGGATCGGAATGAGTTGGCGGGCAGTGTGCCCCGTCCGCCCGGACCGAGGCAATGGACTTAAGTCGCAGGCCGCGCGAAACTGACGCAAACGAAACCGCGGGGCCCGAGCCACGGGCCCGTTCGCCAGGTAAGGAGACCCGCCCGATGCGCTTTGGCATGTTCAGCCTCGCCCAGTTCCCCGACCACTCCGACCTGCAAAAATCGTTCGACGACGATATCGGCCTGTTCGAACTGGCCGAAGCGATCGGCTACGATTCCGGCTGGCTGGCGGAACACCTGTTCTCCACCTATGGCGCCGTGACCTCGACCCAGGTCTATGCCGCCGCCATCGCCCAGCGCACGCAGCGCCTGCGCATCGGCATGGCGGTGGTGGTGATGCCCTTCAACCACCCGCTGCGCACCGCCGCCGACTTCGCCCTGGTGGATATTCTGAGCCATGGCCGGCTGGAAATGGGCGTCGGCCGGGCCTACCAGCCGCACGAATTCACCGGCCTCGGCGTGCCCATGTCGCAGTCGCGGCAGATGTTCGAGGAGGCGATGGACATCCTGCTCAAGGCCTGGACCAACGAGACCATCACCTATGACGGCCAATTCTGGAAAATCCCGGATCCGGTCGAATTGCTGCCGAAACCGGTGCAGAAGCCGACGCCGCGGATCTGGCAGGCCTCGATCTCACCGGAAAGCTTCACCCAGGCAGCGCGGCACGGCTGGAACCTGCAATTCGCCACCCCCTTCACCTATCGCACCTATCGCGAGGCCTGGAAGGACAAGCTGGAGGAAAGCTGCAAGGTCTTCGAGGCCGAATGCGCCCGGCTCGGCCGCGACGGCAAGGCGGTGGAGCGCATGATGCTGGTGCCCTTCTTCGTCCACAAGGACCGGGCCAAGGCCAGGGAGATGTTCGGCCGCCACGTGCAATGGTTCTACGACAAGGTGTCGTCGAACCAGCTGGCCCGGAGCACGGCGCAGAGCATCGTCCCCGGCTACGAGACCACCATGGCAGAGGGCATCAAGACCCGCGAACTGGGCTATCTGAACTTCGACAAGCTGCACCAGTACGGCGCCTGCATCGCCACCGACCCGGCCGAGGCCATCGACCAGTTGCAGGAAATGAAAGAGCGCTTCGGCCTGACCGAGGTGGTCTGTTGGTATACGCCCGGCGGCGTTCCGGCGGACTTGGCAGCCGAAAGCATGCGGCTCACAATGGACAAGGTCGCCCCCCACTTCCGCTAGGCGCATCCCGGCCCGCTCCGGAGGTCCCGATGGCAAGGCAGTCCCTTCCCGCTCCCCCTGACCAACGCCAGCGCCCCGCGACGGGCCGAACGGGGGCGCGACCCTCGATGCAAGCACCCGTCCCTTCTGCGCCCATCACTTCTGCGCCCGGGGTCCAGGCCGTCCAGCGGGCCCGCGCCATCGCCGAGCGGTCCGCCCAGGCCACCGCCGCACGCACGCTCCAGGCCAAGGCCGAACGGGCGTTCCGGGCGGCCGCCACCGGCAATGTGGTGCAACGGGTGCCGAAGATCGGCTTCGAGATGGAGGATGGGGACTGGCGGTCCTGGATCTGGCAATTCGGCTGGTTCAGCGATCGCTACTACAAGACCAGGGACGAATCGAACGGCGTACGTCCCGCCCGCCGCAAGGAGGTGCTGCACCAGGGCACTGGCTTCGAACTGGAAGCCGATGCCATTGCCGAAGACGGCGAACTGCGGGGCGATATCGAGTTCGTCACCCACCCCTTCCCCCTCAACCGCGCAGGGTATGGCGCCCTGCGAACGGCGCTGGCCCAGATCGACCAGATTTACCGGCGCATCGGCCCGCTGCACGGCCGCGACCACGCGGTGGGGGAATTCGTCACCCATGACGAGCACCGGCTCTCGAACACCTATGCGTTGCTGTCGAAGGGCAAGGCCGACGCGCAATTGAACCTACAGGCCACCTCCGGTCTGAGCCTGAGCGATATCCCCAAAGTCTACTTCGCCATGGCGGAGGCGCCGGAACGCGCGACACCGGCCTACCGGGATGCCTTCATGAACATTCAGTTCGGCAATGTGCGCCATGACGACAGCCGGGCCCGACCGGAATTGCGGTCGGTGCGCGAGGCCCCCTGGCGGGCCTACCATTTCTGCGTGTCCTATCTTGACGAGCGACTGCCGCCGGACGATGCCCGGGTCATTGCCCAGACGGGCGCCATGCCGCTGTTCGGCCTGTTGACCGCATTGATGGGCTTTTTGCGGGCGATGCGGAGCGCAACCGTGCAAGGCGGGATGAAAACCGTGCTGCCGCTGATGCACCGCAACGATTTCGCCACGCTGTTCGCCCTGCTCCCCCGTCCGGTCCAGGCCGTGCTGCGCGCCAACCGGCAGGTTTTTATCGATGCGGTGATTTTCGGCGTGCTCGCCGACTTCGATCACGACTTCGGGCCGGAGGGCGTCGATTTCGACCGGGCCGATCCCACGGCGCATCGCGATCTCGAAGTGGTGGGCACGTTCCTGACCGACCGCGATCTGCGCCACCAGTTCTTCGAAGGCGAATCGCTGCCGACCTCGATCGGGATCGGCGAAGGCCGCATCATCGGGCTCGCCTACGCCCCGTTGCGCCAGTTTACCGTGCAGGAGTGGATCACCGACTGGATGGACGGTCGCGCGCCGGCCGACCTGTTGACCGAAGCGCAGTTCGGCCGCGCGGCCCAAGGCGGCGCTCATGCCGCGCCCATCGTCCCGCTGCTGGACCAGGTCCGCCAGGCGATGCCGGTGAATATCGCCGGGATCATCGACTGGAACGCCAGCACGGTGGAGGGCGCCAGCATGGTCCGACTGCGCTTCGCCTATGCCCGCCTGACACCTGAGCAACGGCGGCTGCTCGACGCGCACGCCCGCGGCCTCGGCGGCCTCGGCGGCGATATCGACCGCAACGGCGGCGAGGAACTGGCGCTGTTCGAAAACCGCGCCATGAGCCCCGTCGACCGCCTGCTGCAAAACCATCCGACCAAGGTGCCGATGGCCATTGCCGAGGAATCCGTCCTCACCTATTTCCGCGGCATGGTCCGGCTGCTCAATCCGGACCTCGACCGCTGAACCGAAGGACGGGTCAGCCGAACGCCGCATCGCTATGGAAGGTAAAGAGGTCGACGGCGGCATCGGTCACCAGACCGTCGGTGACGCCCGCGGCCACCGGGAAGCTGGCGGCGACATCGCCTGGGCGGGAGGCTCAGGGCTCGGACACGGCCGCAAGTGCCGCGGTGGTGCCGGGCGGACCGGACTTCCGCGCCGTCAGGCGCATCGCTCCCCCCAGGATCAGGATCGTGCCGGCGTAGAACAGAACCTGCATCCCGTCCGGACGGGCGATATAGCCGACGAGCGTGTGGAGGAGTTGCCCGACCATCCCGCGCTCGGAGAGGATTGCCGAGGTATCCCAGACGGACGGGACCAGGGCCGGCAGAAAACCGGCCTGGACCAGAAATCCCGCGCCCTGGGCAGCCATGCCGGCGGCCACCAGCAGGATCATCCAACTCGTGACCTTGAACAGGTGCCGCGTCGGGATCCGGACGAGGCCGAGATAGAGGGCGACCCCTGCCGCCGCACCGGCGACAACCCCCAGCGCACCGCCGGACAGGATCGGCCACATGCCCTCGGCACCCGCGCCGGCCGCAATGCCATAGAGGAACAGTACAACCTCCGAGCCTTCGCGCAGAACCGCCAGCGCGACCAGAAGCGTCAGGGCTTTCAGCGGTCGCCCGCCGGCGGCAACCGCCTCCCCGAGCGCCGCCACGTGCCGGGCTTCCGCCCCGGCGTGCCGGCTCATCCAGATATTGTGCCAGGCGAGCATGGCCACCGCCGCAAACAGCACCGTGGCGTTGAACACCTCCTGCCCCATTCCCGCAACCGCCGACGCGATGGTCCCGGCCGAGAATGCGACGGCGACCGCACCGGCCACGCCCGCCGCGACCCCGGCGAGAATCCGGGTCAGTCGCCCCGGCACGCCTTCGGTCGCGGCCAAGACGATGCCGACGACCAGGGCGGCCTCCAGCACCTCGCGAAAGACGATGACCAGTGCTGCGCCCATCGTGAATGCCCTCTATTTCGCGACGATCCGGCCCTTGGCCGTCGCCTCGTGGAACTCGCCGACAAAGGTATAGGTTCCGGCATCGAGCGGCCCGATCAAAATCGTCGCCTCGCCACCGCCGGGAATCACCTTCTCGCGGTTGAGGTCTTCGCTCTCGAACTCTTCCGGGGTCGCGTCGAGATTGCGCACGACCAGGCGAACCTCCTGCCCCGCCGGAACCGCGAGTTCGGCGGGTTCGAACTGGTGCTGCTTGATCGTCAGCACGGGGGCATCGTCGGCCCGTGCGGCAACGGCACCGGCCGCAATGCACGCGCATGCGACAGCGAGAATGGCGGAAATCCGACTCATATCGGCGTCTCCCATGAGAGATTGGGCTGTGCGGCCTGGGCCGCAGGTCACTCCGTATGACATGCAATTGACAATCATTTGCAACGCCACGCAACGGCAGGAATGTCGCGGCGGCCCGATCCGGCTGCGATCCTCCCGCCGGCACTCCGTCGCCACGGCATCCGGACGGCCCCCGCCCGCTTGCCCGTTTTCACCGTCGAGACCTGTTTCCTTACGCCGGCGGGGGGCTAAGATGACCGTCAACGAGAGATATCCCGAGAAGGAAACGCCAATGCTGACCGGCCAGGAATACCGCAAATCCCTGAACGACAACCGCCGCGTGTTTTACGACGGCGCGTTGATCGACGTGAGCAGCCATCCGAGCCTGACCCGTTCCATCGACCAGGCCGCGGCCACCTATGACCGGTTCTACGACCCGGCGCCCGGGGCGATCAGCGCCTATTTCCAGGCGCCGGCGTCCGCCCAGGAGCTGATGCGGCACGCGGCGCTGAAGGTCGATACCCTCACCAGCCTGACCTACACCTCGCTGATGACGCTCTTGACCTCGGCCGACCGCATCCAGGCGATCCGCCCGCAGGGGACCGAGGCGATCCGCGCCTATGTGAAGGATTTCCAGCGCCGCGACCTGCGCATTGCCGAGTGCATCACCGATGCCAAGGGCGACCGCGCCAAATCCCCCTCCAAGCAGGAGGACCCCGACGCCTATGTCCGCGTCGTCGAGCGCGGCTCGGACGGCGTGGTGATCCGGGGAGCGAAGCTGCACATTTCCGGCGCGGCGCTGGCGCACGAGTTGATGGTGATCCCGACCAAGTCGATGAAGCCGGGCGAGGAAGACTATGCCATCGCCTGCACCGTGCCGGTGGACGCGACCGGCGTGAAGATCGTCAACGTCACGTCGCGCCCACGCAACGAGGCCGATTTCCGCGACGCACCGATTTCCGCCGACGACCATGGCGATGTCGCCTTCGTCATCTTCGACGACGTGTTCGTGCCGAACGAGCGCATCTTCCTGAACGGCGAGGTCGAGGCCGCGGCGATCTTCGCCCACTCCCTGGGCCTCTGGGTGCGCATCAACGGGCTGAAGAACATGGCGGACGAGGCGGACATGATGGTCGGCTTCGGCCAGTTGATCGCCGAGGCGAATGGGCTCGACCGCGCCGACAACATCCGCTCGAAGATCGCCGACATGGTCATCCACGCCACGCTGGTGCGCGCGACGCTGGAAGCGGCTCTGGCCAATGCCAGCGTCAGCGCCGACGGCGTGGTCGCGCCGAACGAGCTTTACGCCAACGCGGGCAAATACCAGGGCGCGGCCGGCCGGGCGCAGATGATCCAGCATTTGCAGGATATCGCCGGCGGCTCGCTGGTGACCGCGCCCTCGACGCTCGACCTGGAGAATGCGGAGGTGGGGCATCTGGTGCGCAAATACATGACCACCAAACAGTCGATCGACGGGCAATACCGCACCCGGCTGTTCCTGGCGCTGCGCGACCTGACCTCCAGCGCCTATGCCGGGCATCAGGCGGTGACGATCCTGCAAAGCGGCGGCGGCCTGCACGCCCAGCGCATCGTCACGCGGTCGCGCTATGACATGAAGGCGGCGCGGCAGAGGGCGCTGTCCGCGGCAGGGCTCGACGATCCCACCGGCTGAGCCGTCACGAGCGCCAGAACGCCGCCGTCAGCCGGTCATACTCCTCGGCCGACAGCAGCCCCAGCGCCACCGCGGCGGCTTTCGGGCTGCTGTCGTCGTCCATGGCCTTTTGCACGATCTTCGCCACGGTCTCGTACCCCAGATGCGGGTTCAACGCGGTCGCGGCCATGATCGAGTGCTCGACATAATGGGCCAGCCGCTCGCGGTTCGCCGCGATGCCGCGGACAAGGTGTTCGGCAAACGCCGTCACCGCGTCGGCCATCAGCTTGGCGGACTGCAACACCGCGTCCAGGATCACCGGCTTGGCCACGTTCAGTTCGAACGTGCCGGCGGCGCCCGCATGGGTGACGGTGACATGGTTGCCCATGACGCGATAGCACACCTGCACCAGCGCCTCCGCCAGGGTCGGGTTGCGCTTGCCGGGCATGATCGAGGAGGTGAGCCCGTCATGCGGGATCACCAGTTCGGCCAGCCCCGCCCGCGGGCCGGCGCCCAGCAGGCGGATGTCGTTGGCAATCCGCACCAGCGAGGCGGCGACCGTGTTCAGATGGCCGCTGGCCTCGACCATGGCGTCATGGGCGCCCATGCCCTCGAATTTGTTCCGGTTGGGGTGGAAGGGCAGGCCCGTGAGCGTGGAGATTTCCTCCGCGAACGCGCGGTCGAAGCCCGGCGCGGCGTTCAGGCCGGTGCCGACCGCGGTGCCGCCCTGGGCGAGCGGCATCAGCCCAGCCAGGGCCGCCTCGACCCGGTCCCGCCCCAGTTCGACCTGACGCGCATAGCCACCGAACGCTTGGCCGAGCGTCATCGGCACCGCGTCCTGCAAATGGGTGCGCGCGACGCGGACAATGTCCGCAAACGCCTCGGCCTTCCGCGCGAGGTCGCCGTGCAGCAGCGCCAGCGCCGGCAGCAGCCGGTCGCGCAAGGCCAGCGCGGCCGCGATATGCATGACGGTCGGAAAGCTGTCGTTCGAGGACTGGCCCCTGTTGACATGGTCGTTCGGATGCACCGGGCTCTTGCTGCCAAGGGCCGAACCCAGCAACTCGTTGGCGCGGTTGGCGATCACCTCGTTGGCGTTCATGTTGAACGCGGTGCCGGAGCCCACCTGCCAGACCGGCAGCGGGAAATGGTCGTCGAAGCGGCCGCCGGCCACCTCCTCTGCCGCCTGTTCGATGGCGGCGGCGAGATCGTCCGGCAGTTCGCCCAGGCGGCGGTTGGCACGGGCGGCGGCCAGCTTTTGCAGGCCGAAGGCGCGCGCGACTTCCACCGGCGCGGCCTGGGTGCCGATGGTGAAGACGGTGCGGCCGCGCTCGGTCTGGGCGCCCCAGTATTTGTCGGCGGCGACCGCTACCTCGCCGAAAGCGTCGCGTTCGGTGCGGGTGGACATGGTTCGGGCCTCCTGTGGCAAACGACGTGTCCGGCAGCTTTCCCGGCCGGAGCCCGCAGTTGCGGGCGCAGGGCCGGGACCTCCGGCCGGGGTGGTCTCCGACGGTCCGGGCGCCTCCCGGCCTGAGGTCCCGGATCGCCGCTCCGCCGCGTCCGGGAAAGTGGAGGACGGTTTTGGCCGTTCTCCGCCGCGCGGATCAAGCCTCCCCACCTCCGAACATGTCGGGTTGCGCTGCGCCTCTGGGAAGGGGCAGGCCCAGATGCGCCCAGGCGTGGCCGGTCAGCAGCCGGCCGCGGGGCGTGCGGGCGACGAAGCCTTCCTGCATCAGATAGGGCTCGATCACCTCTTCGATGGCGTCGCGGGCTTCGGAGAGTGCGGCGGCGATGGTCTCGACCCCGACCGGGCCGCCGCCATAGTGCTCGGCCAGCACGGTCAGGTAGCGGCGGTCGGCGCTGTCCAGGCCGCGGGCGTCGACGCCCAGGCGCTCCAGCGCCCGCTGCGCCAGCGCGTGGGTCAGATGCCCCTCGGTCTCGACCAGGGCGAAGTCGGCGACGCGGCGCAGCAGCCGGCCGGCGACACGCGGCGTGCCGCGGGCGCGGGCGGCGATCTCGGCGATGCCGTCGGCCTCGGTCCGCAGGCCCATCAGGTGCGCGGCGCGGCCGACGATCCGGGCCAGTTCCGCATGGGTGTAGAATTCCAGGCGGATGGGGATGCCGAAGCGGTCGCGCAGCGGCGTCGTCAGCAGGCCCAGCCGGGTGGTGGCGCCGATCAGGGTGAAGGGTTGCAGGTCGATGCGCACGGTGCGCGCCGCAGGCCCTTCGCCGATCACCAGGTCCAGTTCGAAATCCTCCATGGCGGGGTAGAGGATTTCCTCGACCACCGGGCTCAGGCGGTGGATTTCGTCGATGAACAGCACGTCGCGCGCTTCGAGATTGGTCAGCACCGCCGCCAGGTCGCCGGGCCGCGCGATCACCGGGCCGGAGGTCATGCGGAAATTCACACCCAGTTCGCGCGCCACGATCTGCGCCAGCGTCGTCTTGCCGAGGCCGGGCGGGCCGTAGAGCAGCAAATGGTCCATCGCCTGACCGCGCCGGCGGGCGGCCTCGACGAACACGCGCAGGTTTTGCCTGGCCTCGGCCTGGCCGGTGAAGTCGTCCAGGCTTTGCGGCCGCAGCGCACGGTCGGCGGCCGGGGCATCGTCCTCCGGCAGCGGGTCCGGGCGCAGGATCGGGTCGGGTTCGGTCATCGGCTCGTTTCGGGCCTAGAGCGCACGGGCGAGCGCCTTCAGCGCGGCCTTGATCAGACCTTCCGCGCTGGGCGACTCCGCCTCGGCGGCGGCCTCGGCGACGGCGCGGGCGGCCTCGCTCCGATCATAGCCGAGATTGATCAGGGCCGACAGCGCGTCCGCGGTGGCGGCGGCATCGGCGGCCGTGTCCGGCGCGGGCTCCTGCGCCGGCGGCGGCGCGTCCGCGGCCACCGCGACGCCGCCGCGCGGCGCGGCCAGCCAGCTCGCCTGGGCGCCGAGGGCCATGACCGCCGGCGCCTTGTCCTTCAATTCGTGGGCGATGCGCTGGGCGAGTTTCGGGCCGACGCCGGGCGCCCGGCGGATGGCGCCGCTGTCGCCGAGCGCGATGGCGCGGCTCACCCCTTCGGCGCCCAACGTGCCCAGGATCGACAGCGAGGCCTTGGCGCCCACGCCCTGCACCGTGGTCAGCAGCCGGTGCCATTCCCGCTCCGCCACAGTGCGGAAGCCCAGCAGTTGCAGCAGATCCTCCCGCACCACCAGTTCGGTGTAGAGGCTGGCGACCTGCCCCGGCGGCGGCAGGACCGCGAGCGTGCCGGGGGCGCAGTAGACGTTGTAGCCGATGCCCGCGGCCTCGATCAGCACGTGGTCCTCGGCGATGTAATCGACCACGCCGGTAATCTTGCCGATCATGAGACGGCCCTCACGGCGCGCGCCCGCCGCTGCTGCGCGGTGGCGCTCCAGGCATGGCAGATGGCGATGGCCAGCGCGTCGGTGGCGTCGGCGCTGGCGGGCTCGACGCCGGGCAGCAGCAGGCGGACCATGTGCAGCACCTGGGCCTTGTCGGCATGGCCGACGCCGACCACCGCCTTCTTGACCGCGTTCGGGGCGTATTCCGCCACCGGCAGGCCGGCGCGGGCCGGCACCAGCAGGGCGACGGCGCGGGCCTGGCCCAGCTTGAGCGTGCCGGCGGCGTCCTTGTTGACGAAGGTCTGCTCCACCGCTGCCGCATCGGGCGCGTGGGCGGCGAACACCGCCTCCAGGTCGTCGTACAGCCGGGCGAGGCGAATGGCGAGGTCGCCCTCGCCGGAGGCGCAGACGCCGTCGGCCACATGGCGCAGACGGTCGCCGTCGACCTCGATCACGCCCCAGCCGGTGCGGCGCAGGCCCGGGTCGATGCCGATCACCCGCATGGCCGCCCCTCCACGCCGGAGAATGGGCCGGCGGGGGTGGTCTGAGGACCGTTCACCACCGGCCCACCCTGCCTCAATGCAGGTTGTCGGGGCGCGGCGTCAGACGCTCGCGCAGGCGCTCGCGGCAGTTCAGCGACAGCAGATGGCCGTGGATCAGTTCCAGCACGCCCGAGGTCAGCAACTCCTGCACCGTCTCCGCCGGCAGGGCGTGCAGCTTCTCGCGGTCGACCGTCGCGAAACCGCTGACGGTGGATTGCCGCCCGTCGGTTTCGGTGAAGGTGAGTTTCCGCTCGCTCAGCAGATCCAGCGTTTTCAGCCGCTCGCCCAGGAGCTGGGTGATCTTGCGGGCGCGCATCATCGCGTTCGCGAACTCGACGATCTTGTTCAGATAGGGCGTCGTCGCGCCGTTCGCGTCGAACAGCGCTTCGCCGGTGCCGTCCTGGCGCAGCAGCGGCGAGGCCTCGTCGATGCAGAGCAGCGAGGGGCTGGTGTCGGTGCCTTCGGCAAAGCCGAACGGGTACTGGCGCAGCAGCGCCGGCACATAGCGCCCGGTCCACTGCCCCTCCGGCGAGACGAACAGATTCTCGCCGTCGCGCAAGCCCACCAGGGCCAGCGGCCCGACGGCCTGGTCCCCGCCCCGGGCGAAGACGATGGGATATTCCAGCGCCACGGCGCCGAATTCCGAGGCCATGATCGGCACCGCGACCAGGTTGGCGGCGAAGCGGTAGTTGGCCTGCTGCACCGCAATCGTCCAGTCGCGGTGCCGTTCGGCCGTCAGAGCCCGCGGTTGCTGATAGATCGATGTCTGTTGCGCCATCAGGTACTCTCCGAAAAATGATCGGGCCGAAAAACAATCGGGCCGGAAGCCTTCGGGGCCATTCCCCCAAGATGCATCGTCTCGCGGATTCATCCGGCCTTGGCAAGGGCCACCGTAGCGGAATCCCGGTAGCGGGGCCTTCAGCCGGTCGGCGACGGCTGATAATGCCGGCCCGTGCGCACGATCAGGCTGGCAATGATCGCCAGATTCGCCAGATTGAACGCCGCGCCGATCAGGAAGGCTAGGTTGTAGGAGCCGGTCCGGTCGAACACCGCACCGCCCAGGAACGAGCCGAGCGCCATGCCGCCGCCGGCGAACAGGACGACCACGCCGGTGCGCCGGCCCACTTCCGGCGCCGGCAGGTATTCGCGGATGATCACCGGATAGCAGGGCAGGATGCCGCCATAGCCGAGACCGAACAGGGCCGCCACCAGGAAAATCGACGGCAGTTCGTGCGCGAAGGTGAAGGCGACCAGGAACACCGCCTGCGCGGACGAAAATATGAAGATCGCCTTCAGCCCGCCGAAGCGCGTGCCGAGATAGCCGACGCCGAAAAAGCTGCCGAGCGCCGCGCAACTCAGCATCACCGACAGCGCCGCAGCACCGTTCGCGGGGTCGTAGCCCAGGTCGCTGACATGGGAGACGATGTGGGCGAGCGGCAGCGACATCGCCACGCAACAGCCAATCGAGGCGATCGAGAGCGTCAGTTGCATGCGCAACGGCGACATCCCGGCCAGCGAGCGTTGCGGCGACCGGGCGGGCCGCGGCGCACCGTCGGGGGCGTTGCCCGCCTCGTCGCTTTCCGGCGGGCGCATGCGCAGGATCAAGAGCAGCGGCAGCATGGTCGCCAGCACGAACAGGCCGTACCAGACCGCGGTCTCGCGCCAACCGATCCAGTCGAAGAACACCTGGAACACCGGCGGCCAGACCGCGCCGGATATCGCCTGGCCGGAGCCGACAATGCCGACGGCAGCGCTTTTCTTGTGCTCGAACCAGCGGGTGATGTTGGCGGTCAGCGGCGAGAACAGGGCGGCCCGGCCCAGAAATCCCAACATCAGGCCGTAGATGACATAGAGGTGCCAGGGCTCCGTCACCATGCTGGTGAGGATGGCGCCGCAGCCGATCATCACCGCGCCGAACAGGCCGGGCAGGCCCATGCCGAAACGGTCGAGCAGATAGCCCATGAAAATGCCGCCGAAGCCGCCGCCCAGATACTGCATCGCATAGGCGGTGGAGGGCACCACCCGGGGCCAGTCGAACTCGGCGCTGATCAGTTTCAGGGCGACGACCAGAAAATAAATGCTGCCGGTGCCGATGATCATGAACAGCAGCGAGGCTAGGAGCACCGCGTTGCGCTTCAGCGCGGCGCGGCCGGTCGTTTCCAACATGGCGTTTCCGTTCGGACCAGGAGTTGTGCGTTGCGTTACCGGTTACGGTAAGGGGCAAACGCGCGCGCGCAAAGCGTTTGCGGACGGGCTTCGCGCCATTCGTCGCCGGCGGCTCTTGTGCGGGCCGTTGGCACATGATTTGCTTGGATGATCGGCGGGAGGCGATGGGTTGCCTCACTCTCGGCGTTGACGCTGACCCAGAAGGAATCATCATGCGGAAATTCAGGGCATTTGCGGGCAAGACGCTATCCGCTGCCGCAATTTTGGCCGCCGCGCTGTCCGCGTCGCCGGCCAGTGCCAAGCCGGATCAACTCACGGTGTACGGCGGCCCGCTCAACACCAGCTGGTACATCATGGCCGGCTGGCTCGCGACCGAACTCCAGAAGGACGGCGTCAAGGCCAACAGCGAGCTGGGCGGCGCGCTCAGCAATCTGATCCAGATCGGCCGCATGCCGGAAAACATGGGCTTCACCTTCGCCGCAGCCGCACAAATGGCCTATGACGGCGTCAAGCCGTTTCCGGGGCGGGTCGACAAGTTCTGCGCCATCCAGCTGCTGCAACGCAGCTTCTTCACCGCCATGGTCACCGTCGCCAGCGGCATCGAGTCCGCCGCCGGCCTGGTGGGCAAGACCTATAGCGGCCAGGCCGTCGGCAATCTGAGCCAGGTGGCCTTGTCCGACTTCTTCAAGGCCAGCGGCGTGAACGAGAAGGACATCGACATCGCCGTCGGCGGCCAGCAATTCGGCGCGGACGGCGTGAAGGACCGGCGGTTCGTGGGCTTTGCCGCCATGACCGGCATTCCCTCGCCGCCGGTGATGGACGCCGCCACCTCGGTCCCCGTGAAATTCCTGCCGGTGGACGATGCGCTGTTCGAAAAGGTAAAGGCCCTGAACGGCGGCTATGTCCGGGCCGAGATCCCGGCCGGCTCCTATCCGGGCCAGGACGAGGCCGTGCCCACCTTCGGCACCTTCACCATCATGCTGATGAACCCGGAAACCAGCGAGGACGACCAGTATTTCGTTACCAAGGTGGTGCACGACAACTGGGCCGGCCTGAAAGCCGCCCATGCCTCGACCAAATGGCTGACGCTGGAGAATGCGGCCAAGGTGCCGGGCGTCCCGCTCTGCCCCGGCGCCCGGAAATACTGGACGGAGCAAGGCGCGCTCTAGCGCACGGAGACGAGAGACACGAAGACGAGGGACAGAGCAGCCGCCATGGCCACGCACACGCCGGGCGCGGATCGGCGCCCGCCCTATTTCGACCTGCCGTCCTGGCAGGACGAGATCCTGCCCTTCTTCCGGCAGTTCAACCTGAAGCGTCTCGCCTCGCTGGTGGCGGTCGCGATGTCCCTCTACCA
Organism: Alphaproteobacteria bacterium; assembly: GCA_020638555.1. Classification (NCBI taxonomy): domain Bacteria; kingdom Pseudomonadati; phylum Pseudomonadota; class Alphaproteobacteria; species Alphaproteobacteria bacterium. The sequence continues at coordinate 359,127 of JACKII010000003.1, forward strand.
ACTCTACACCGGCTATACGGGCGAGCCCGTTCCGGAATTCCACCGTCCCACCCACCTGATGTTCGCGCTGGCCGTGCTGTTCCTGGACCGGGACCGCAACGCGGTGACCCGGCTCGGGCGGCTCTGGCAGTATGTCTGGGACTGGACCATGATCGCGCTGCTGGTGGCTTCGTGCGGCTATCTGATCACCAGCGTTCCGTACATCCAGACGCGGATGCAGTTCATCACGCCGCTGACCGACCTGGAACTGGTGCTGAGCGTCGCCCTGTTCGGCGTCGTGCTCGAAGCGGCCAGGCGCACGACCGGCTGGATTCTGGTGGTCATCGTCCTGGCCTTTCTGGCGTTTGCGCTCTGGGGCAATCACCTGCCCTCGCCCTTCTGGCACCGCGGCAAGAGCCTGGCAGAGGTCATGGACCTGATGTACCTGACCAATCTCGGCATGCTCGGCTCGCCGCTGGGGGTGACGGCCAGCTATATTTTCCACTTCGTGTTCTTCGGCGCGCTGCTGATCGCCTCCGGCGCCGGACGGTTTTTCACCGACGCCGCCGACTCGCTCACCGGCCGCTATATCGGCGGCGCCGCCAAGACGGCCGTGGTCTCCAGCGCCTTCATGGCCTCGGTCTCCGGCACGGCGGCGGGCAATGTCGCCACCACCGGCTCGTTCACGATCCCGGCGATGAAAAAGGCCGGCTACAAGCCGGAATTCGCCGGCGCCGTCGAGGCGGTCGCCTCGTCCGGCGGCCTGATGACGCCGCCGGTGCTGGGCGCAACCGCCTTCGTCATGGCCGAGATGACCGGCGTTGCGTACTACCAGATCGCCGTCGCCGCCATCCTGCCCGCCATTCTCTATTATATCGGCACCTTCATCACCGTGGACCTGGAGGCGCGCAAGCTGGGCCTGCCGGCGATGCAGGAGGCCGATATTCCCCGCCTCCGGGATGTGCTGCGCCGCCAGGGCTATCTGCTGATCCCGCTGGTCACCCTGCTCTGGTTCATCATCAAGGGCTACACGCTGGTGCACGCGGCCATCTGGTCGATCGGCACGCTGTTCCTGTTGCTGTTCCTCTTCGACCCGGCGAACCGCCGCCGCTGCGTGCGCGTGGCGTGGGAGGCGCTGACCGGCGCGCCGCGCATGATCGGCCAGATCACGGTCGCGGTCACCATTGGCGGCATCCTGGTCGGCATCATCGTGCAGACCGGGATCGGCGTGCGGCTGTCGGCGATCATCCTGGAGCTGGCGGGCGGCAACCTGTTCAACATCCTGCTGCTGACCATGGCGTTTTCGATCCTGCTCGGCATGGGGATGCCGGCGACCGGTGCCTACATCATCCTGGCCTTGCTGCTGGCGCCGGGCATGGTGGAACTGGGCGTGCCGATGCTGGCGGCGCACATGTTCATCTTCTATGGCGGCTGCAAGTCGAACATCACGCCACCCGTCGCCATCGCCGCGTTCGCCGCCGCGGCGATTGCCGGCACGGGGCCGATGCGAACGGCGTTCCGGTCCTTCGTCATCGGCCTGCCGATCTACATCCTGCCCTTCATGTTCATCTACTCGCCCAGCCTGTTGGGCATTGACGGCTATACGCTCGGCAGCGCGTGGCGCTTCATCACCGCCGCGCTGGGCATTGCCGCCATCTCGGCCGCGTGCGTCGGCTGGCTGTTCCGGCCGCTGACCTGGCCGGAGCGCCTGTTCGCCTTCGCCGTCGCCGCCGTGTTCATCTTCCCCGGCGCGGTGTTCGACATTTTGGGATTTGTCGGCCTGGCGATGCTGTTAGGCTGGGCCTATTCCACGCGCCAATGGCAGTCCGTCGGCGGCCTGGTCGCCCGCGCGCGCGTTTCCCTCCGGTATGAGCCGTAACCCGAAAGCCCGCAATGCCCGGTAATGCCCGTTTGGCCGTCGACATCGGCGGCACGTTCACCGACCTCGTTCTCGAAAAAGGCGATGGCGGCTTCCACAGCGCCAAGGTGCTGACCACGCCGCACGCGCCGGAGCAGGCGGTGCTGGAGGGCACGCGCCGCATCCTGGCCGAAACCGGCACGCCGCCCGGCGCCATCGGCCTGGTGATCCACGGCACCACGCTCGCCACCAACGCCCTGATCGAGCGCAAGGGGGCGAAAACCGCCCTGATCGCCACCGAGGGCTTCCGCGACTCGGTCGAAATCGCCTACGAGCACCGGTTCGAGCAATACGACCTCTATATGGAGCGGCCGGCGCCGCTGGTGCCGCGCCACTGGCGCCTGACCGTGCCCGAGCGGCTGGCCGCCGATGGCTCCGTGCTGCTGCCGCTGGACGAGGCCGCGGTCGAGGCGCTGGTGCCGACGCTCCGGGACGAGGGCATCGAGGCGGTCGCCATCGGCTTCCTGCATTCCTATGTCGACAACCGGCACGAGGTGCGCGCGGGCGAGATCATTGCCGCCGCCCTGCCGGACGTGGCGATCACGCTGTCCTCGGATGTCTGCCCGGAAATCCGGGAATACGAGCGCCTGTCGACCGCCTGCGCCAACGCCTATGTCCAGCCGCTGATGGCCGGCTATATCCGCAAGCTGGAGGCGGGATTGCAGGCCTTGGGCCTGGATTGCCCACTGCTGCTGATGATGTCGTCCGGCGGCGTCACCACGGTGGAAACCGCCGTTCGCCACCCGATCCGCCTGGTGGAAAGCGGCCCCGCGGGCGGCGTCATCCTGGCGCTGGACGTGGCGGCGGAGAACGGGGTCGGCGACGCGCTCAGCTTCGACATGGGCGGCACCACCGCCAAGCTCACCCTGATCGACGCCCTGCAACCGCAATACGGCCGCACCTTCGAGGTGGCGCGCGCCTATCGCTTCCTGAAGGGCTCGGGCCTGCCGCTCCGCATTCCCGTCATCGACATGGTGGAGATCGGCGCCGGCGGCGGCTCCATCGCCCGGGTGGATGAGCTGCAGCGCATCCTGGTCGGGCCGGACAGCGCCGGCTCCGACCCCGGCCCCGCCTGCTATGCCCAGGGTGGCACGGAGCCCACCGTGACCGACGGCGACCTGGTGCTGGGCCGCATCGACCCGGCCAATTTCGCCGGCGGCAAGATCGCGCTGGACGCCGCCGCCGCCGAGACCGCCGTTGCCAACCGCATCGCCGCCCCGCTCGGCATGGAGCGGGCGACCGCGGCGGCCGGCATCGCCGAGATCGTCGATGAGACCATGGCCAGTGCGGCCCGCGTGCACGCGGTCGAGAACGGCAAGGACACCGCCGGGCGCACGCTCATCGCCTTTGGCGGTGCGGCCCCGCTGCACGCCGCGCGCCTGGCGGAGAAGCTGGGCATCGACCGGGTGATCGTGCCGAAAGGGGCCGGCGTCGGCTCCGCCTATGGCTTCCTGCGCGCGCCCATCGCCTATGAAGTGGTGCGCACCCGCCTGGTGCGCCTGCAAACCTTCGAACCCGGCGTGCTGAACGATCTGTTCGGCACCATGCGGGCCGAGGCGGAGGCCGTCGTGCGCCTGGGCGCGCCGGACGCCGATCTGGTCGAGGTCCGCACCGCCTTCATGCGCTATCGCGGCCAGGGCCACGAGATCACCGTCACCCTGCCGAACCGCCGCTATGGCGCCGCGGACGCCGCGGCTTTCAAGTCTCTGTTCGAACAGGCTTATACCGCCCTGTTCGGGCGCACCATTCCCGGCCTGGAGGTGGAGGCGCTGAGCTGGACGCTCTCGCTCGCCACCCACCGCGACCTGCCGACCCGGTCGGCCGACCCCGCCGCGGCCGAGCCTCCGGCACCTTCGGGGCAGCGGCGCCTGTTCGACACGGTCGCAGGCGCCTTCGCCGACGCCGCCGTCTATGCCCGCACCGCGCTGCCGGTCGGCACGGTGCTGCCGGGGCCCGCCGTCATCGTCGAGGACGAGACCAGCACCGTCGTGCCGGCTGCCTTCGCCGCCCGCATCAACGCGCTCGGCCAGATCGTGCTGGAGCGCCACTCCGGAGATCCGTCATGACCAACGCACCGGCCGCCGGCCGCGGCATGGACGCCATCCGCAACCAGGTGATGTGGAACCGACTGCAATCGGTGGTGGAGGAGCAGGCCCAGACCCTGGTCCGCACCGCCTTTTCCACCTCGACGCGCGAGGCGGGCGACGTCTCCGCCGGCGTGTTCGACCTGGACGGCCGCATGCTGGCCCAGGCGGTGACCGGCACGCCGGGTCACATCAACTCCATGGCGCGCTCGGTGGTGCATTTCATCGACGAAATTCCCGTGGCGACCATGAAGCCCGGCGACGTGTTCGCCACCAACGACCCCTGGAAGGGCACCGGCCACCTGCACGACCTGGTGGTCACGACGCCGATCTTCCGCGACGGCCGCATGGTGGCGCTGTTTTCCTGCACCAGCCATCTGGTCGATATCGGCGGCGTCGGCCTGTCGCCGGACGGGCGGCAGGTATTCCACGAGGGCCTGCAAATCCCGATCATGCCGCTGGTGAGCCAGGGCCGGGTCAACGAGTGGCTGCTGCGTCTGGTGCGCAGCAATGTGCGCGAGCCGGTGCAGGTGGAAGGCGACATCTACGCCCTGATTGCCTGCAACGAGATCGGCGGCGAGCGGCTGCTGGCCATGATGGACGAATACGGCCTCGACGACCTGGACGCCCTCGGCGAGCACATTATCGGGGAAAGCCGCCGCGCCATGGCGGACGCCATCAACAAGCTGCCGAAAGGCGCCTGGAAGGCGTCCATGACCATCGACGGCTATGAGGAGCCGATCGACCTCACCGCGACGCTCACCATCGGCGACGGCGAGATCGTGGTGGATTTCGACGGCTCGTCCGGCGTCAGCGACCGCGGCATCAACTGCCCGATGTGCTATACCGAGGCCTATACCAGCTTCGGCGTCAAATGCGTGGTGGCGCCGGCGGTGCCGAACAACACCGGCACGCTGGATGCGATCAAGGTGGTCGCACCGGACAACACCATCGTCAACGCGCCCCGGCCCTGCGCCGTGGTCGGCCGCTCGACCATCGGCCACATGCTGCCGGACGTGGTGTTCGGCTGCCTGCACCAGGCGCTCCCGGACACGGTGCCGGCGGAGGGCACCTCCAATCTCTGGAACCTGCCCATGGGCGCCGGCCACGGCCTCACCGGCCGGGCGGGCGACCAGTCGACGGCGTTCACCACCATGAGCTTCCATTCCGGCGGCGCGGGTGCCAGGCCGCGGCAGGACGGGCTCTCGGCGACGCCCTTCCCCTCCGGCGTGCGCAATGTGCCGGTGGAGATTACCGAGGCGATCACGCCGCTGGTGATCTGGCGCAAGGACTATCGCGCCGATTCGGGCGGCCCCGGCCAGCAGCGCGGCGGCCTCGGCCAGGTGATGGAGATTTCCAGCCGCGAGAACGCGCCCTTCGGCCTGTTCGCCCGCTACGAGCGCGTGCACTACCCGCCGCGCGGCCGCGACGGCGGCGGCAACGGCGCCAACGGCCGGCTGACGCTGAAGGAGAGCGGCGCTGTGCTGCGCAACAAGGGCTTCCAGGTGGTGCCCAAGGGCGACCGGCTGCTGGTGGAGATGCCGGGCGGCGGCGGCTATGGCGATCCGTTCCAGCGCGAGCCGGAGCGGGTGGCCGCCGACGTGAAGGCCGGCCTCGTCAGCCGCGAGGCCGCGGAACGGGACTATGGCGTCGCGCTCACCGCACGCGGGCAGGTCGATGGGGAGGCGACCCGGCGCCTGCGCGGGTCGGGGCCGCCCGACCGCGGGGCGGCGACATAGGCTCGCGCCCCGGCGCATTCCGTCCTGCCCTGCGGGAACCGGCATTGACAACTTGCCGTCTCTCGCCCTCTGATAGTCGCTCGCAATCTTTCCGACGATGCCGAACAGGATCTCATCGCCATGAACCACGTGACAGCGGACAACAAGTGGATCGGCCAGCGCACGATCCGGCCGGATGGTGTCGACAAGGTGACGGGCGCCGCACAGTACGGTGCCGATTTCACCATGCCCGGCATGGTCTGGGGCAAAATCCTGCGCAGCCCGCATGCGCACGCGCTGGTGAAGAAAATCGACACCTCCAAGGCCGCGGCGATGAAGGGCGTGGTCGCGGTCATGACCGGCGACGACCTGCCGTTGCTGCCGCTGGACGTGCCGATGCCGACCGGGCCGAACGATGTGCGCTGGATCTCGCGCGGCGTCATGGCGCGCGAGAAGGTGCTCTATGCCGGCCACGCCATCGCGGCGGTCGCCGCCACCTCCCAGGAAATCGCCGCCGCGGCGCTGGACCTGATCGAGGTCGACTACGAGGTGCTGCCCCACGTGATCGACGTGGACGAGGCGATGGCGCCGGGCGCGCCGATCCTGCACGACTGGATCCAGACCAAGGGCGTGGACGGCCCCACCAACATTTCCAACATCATGACGGTGAAGGCCGGCGACGTCGAAGCCGGCTTTGCCGAATCCGATCTGGTGCTGGAACGCACCTTCCGATCCTCGGCCGTGCACCAGGGCTATATCGAGCCGCAGGCCTGCATCGTCAGCTACAAGCCCGACTCGCAGTCGACGGTGTGGAGCAGCAGCCAGGGCCAGTTCATGGTCCGCAGCCTGACCGCGCTGATCTCCGGCATGGCCACCGGCGACATCAAGGCGATCCCGGCGGAAATCGGCGGCGGCTTCGGCGGCAAGACGATCATTTATCTTGAGCCGGTGGCGATGATCCTCTCGAAGAAATCCGGCCGCCCGGTGAAGATCCAGCACACCCGCGAGGAGGTGTTCCACGGCACCGGCCCGGCCTCCGGCATGTCGGCGACGCTGAAGGTCGGCGTCACCAAGGACGGCAAGCTGAAGTCCGTCGCCGGCGCCTACAACTTCCAGGCCGGCTGCTATCCGGGCTCGCCCGTCGGCCGCGCCTGCACCTTCTCCTTCTCCAGCTACAGCATCCCGAATGCGGACGTGAAGGGCCTGGACGTGGTCTCCAACCGCCCGAACGTCACCGCCTATCGCGGTCCGGGCGCGCCCCAGGGCAATTACGTGTTCGAGGCCATGCTCGACGAGATCGCGGACCAGCTCGGCCTCGACCCGTGGGAGCTGCGCCGCCGCAACCTGATCCGCCCGGACGAGCCGACCATCTACGGCGCCAAGGTGGGCGAGGCCGGGATGGAAGAGTGCATCGCCGCGGTGCAGAACCACCCGAACGCCCAGGCGAAGCTGGGGCCGAACCAGGGCCGCGGCATTGCCGTCGGCTATTGGGGCAATGCGGGCGGCGAATCCAGCGCCCACGTGCACATCAACGAGGACGGCACCGCGCTGGTCATCACCGGCCACCCGGACATCGGCGGCAGCCGCGCGTCCATGGTCAACATCGTGGCGGAGATGCTGGGCATCGACTACCGCAAGGTGCGGGCCCAGATCGGCGACACCAACAATGTCGGCATCAGTGCGGTGACCGGCGGCAGCCGCGTCACCTTCGCCGCCGCCATGGTCGTCAACAAGGCGACCGATCAGGTCATCAACACCCTGAAGTCGCGCGCTGCCATGACCTGGGGCATCGATCCCGACGCGGTGGAATGGAGCGACGGCGAGGCCCGGCCGGCCGGCGCCAATGCCGGCAAGTTCGAACCGCTGTCGCTGGCCCAACTCGCCAAGAAGGCGGAATCCACCGGCGGGCCGATCACCGCCTCGGTCTCGCTGAACACCACCGGGCATATGGGCGTGTTCGGCGCGCACATGGTCGATGTCGAGGTCGACCGCGAGACCGGCCATGTGCAGGTGCTGCGCTACACCGCCTGCCAGGATGTCGGCCGCGCCATCCACCCGGACTATGTGGAAGGCCAGATCCAGGGCGGCGTCGTCCAGGGCATCGGCTGGGCGCTGAACGAGGAATACGTCTACACCAAGGACGGCCACGTCGATAACGCCGGCTTCCTCGACTACCGCATGCCGGTGGCCTCGGATATGCCGAAGATCGACACCATCATGGTCGAGGTGCCGAACCCGAAACACCCCTATGGTGTCAAGGGCGTCGGCGAGATTCCGCTGGTGCCGCCGCTGGCCGCGGTCGCCAACGCGGTCTCGCACGCCATCGGCAAGCGCCTCTATGAACTGCCGATGTCGCCGCCGAAAATCCTGGCGGCGCTGGACGAGTAACCCCTCCCGAGCGGTATCGGGAAAAGGGGCCGGTGCAGCAGCGCCGGCCCCTTTTTTCTATGCGTCCATCTCCCCTCTCCCTTGCCGGATGCGTCTAAAGTGCTAGTCTCTCTCCACAACCGAAAGGAGACGGCCATGACGGACACGACGGCAATCGACACGGTGGATCTGGTCATTCGCGGCGGTACGGTGGCGGATGGCAGCGGCGACCCCTTGCGCGAGGCCGATGTGGCCATTGCCGGCGACCGCATCGTCGCCGTCGGCCGGGTTACGGCCCGCGGGCGGGAGGAGATCGACGCAAGCGGCAAGTTGGTCACGCCGGGCTTCGTCGACATTCACACCCATTATGACGGCCAGGTGACCTGGACCAACCAGATCACCCCAAGCTCGCAGCACGGCGTCACCACGGTGGTGATGGGCAATTGCGGCGTCGGCTTCGCGCCGGTGCGCATCGGCGACCATGACCGGCTGATGAAGCTGATGGAGGGGGTCGAGGACATTCCGGAACCGGTGCTGACCGCCGGCCTGCCCTGGACCTGGGAGAGCTTTCCGGACTATGTGCGCTGGCTGGCCGGGCGCTCCTATGACCTGGATGTCGGCCCGATGTTGCCGCACGCGGCGCTGCGGGTCTATGTCATGGGCGAGCGCGGCGCCCGGCGCGAGCCGGCGACCGCCGCCGACATCGCCGAGATGGCGAAGCTGGCCGGCGAGGCGATCCGCGCCGGCGCGCTCGGCTTCTCCACCTCCCGCGCCCTGAACCATCGCACCTCGGACGGCGACTACTCGCCGACGCTGAAGGCGGGCGAGGACGAACTGACCGCCATTGCCGCGGCGATGCAGGCGGCGGGCGGCGGCGTGCTGCAATTCATCCTCGACATCTCGACCATCGACCACGACCTGCCGATGATGCTGGGCATCGGCGAACGCACCGGCGTCCCGGTCACCTTCTCGCTGTTCCAGCACGACCAGCAGCCGGAGCGCTGGCGCCGGACCATGGCGGAGATCGAGGCGGCGGCAGCCCGCGGCCTCCAGGTCTCGGCCCAGGTGGCCGCCCGCGGCATCGGCATCATGCTGGGCTTCGAACTGACCCGGCACCCGTTCCGCTCGCGCCCGTCCTACGCCGCCATCGCCGACCTGCCACTCGCCGAGCGCGTGCAGCGCCTGCGCGACCCGGCGGTGCGCGCGCGCATTCTGGCCGAGGCCCCGGCGCCGGACGACGAGTTCGCGCCGCGCCTGAAGGACTACGGCCGCGTCTTCCGCCTGGGCAACCCGCCGGATTACGAGCAGTCGCCCGACGACGCCATCGGCCCGCGCGCCCGCGCCCAGGGCATCGACCCACAGGCCATCGCCTATGACGCCATGCTGGAGGACGAGGGCCGCGGCATGCTCTACATGCCGGCGCTGAACTATGCGGACGGCAGCCTCGACCCGGTCTACGAGATGCTGCAAAGCCCGCTCGCCATTGCCGGCCTCTCCGACGGCGGCGCCCATTGCGGCATCATCTGCGACGCCAGCTTCCCCACCTATCTGCTGACCCACTGGGCCCGCGACCGCGCCCGCGGCGAGAAGCTGGACCTTGCCTATCTGGTGGCCCTGCAAACCCGCAAGGCGGCGGAGGCGTTCGGCCTGAGCGACCGCGGCCTGATCGCGCCCGGCTACAAGGCGGACGTGAACGTCATCGCCTTCGACCGGCTGCAACTGCACCCGCCGCGCGTGGTCCACGACCTGCCGGAAGGCGGGCGCCGGCTGGTGCAGCAGGCGGACGGCTACGAGGCCACCATCGTCTCCGGCGTCGTCACCCGCCGCAACGGCGAGGCCACCGGCGCATTGCCCGGCCGCATGGTACTGGGCCGCCGCGCCGAGCCCCTGGCCCGGGCGGCGGAGTAGGCTGGGCTTCGAGGCACCCTGCGGGCGCGCCTCGGGCGGAAGGGATTGGCGGTGGGCGGCCGTTCAGCGCAGCCGAGACGCTTCTGTTCCCCGGACGCTGCGGCGCACCGGCCTGTTCCCCGGACGGTGCGGAGCGCCGATCCGGGGCCGGTGTCATCCTTGGAACACCGCCGCCGCCGGTGTTCGCGAGGGCGGGAGATCCCGGTTCTCGCCTCCGGCTCGGCCGGGACAGGTCCCTCTTGCCGCTGAGGGCGAGCGTCCGCGTGCCGCGCCTTCGGGCCTCGTCTCTCAGGCATGGACCCCCGCCTCCGCGGAAGAAGGCGGGAGGAAGGAACGCCGGGGCGTGGCGTCCTCCGGTCCGTCTCATTTCACAGCCCCGCGGCCACCCGCGGCATGACCTCCTCGGCGAACATCCGCATGGAGTCCATGGACCGCGCCACGTCCAGCCCCGGCCAGTGCATACTCATGACGATATGGTTCATGCCGACGCGGCGGTGGAATTTCAGGATCTGGTCCGCCACGTCATCCGGCGAACCGATGAAAAAGCGGTCCCGCAGCAAGTCCTCGAACGGCTGGCCGAGTTCGTCCCGGTTGTCGGGTCGCGACCGGCCCAGGCCCCAGGCATGGTAGGCAGCGTATTTGGTCATCACCGGTTCGCGGCAGAGGCGGTAGGCTTCCTCCCGCGTCGGCGCCACGAACACCTCGCGGCGCAACGGAAACTCATCCGGGAAGGGCTTGCCCAGCCGGTCGAGGGCGCGCCTGTAGGTGTCGGTCTGGCCGGCGATCTCGTCCAGGCGGTCGTTCGGGCCCACATACCAGCAGGTGCCCATGCGCGCCGCCCGCTCGATGACCGCGTCGGCGCTGCCGCCGATCCAGATCGGCGGGTGCGGCCGCTGCACCGGCTTCGACGAGCAGGCGGCCTGCACCAGGTTGAAGTGCGAGCCCCGGAGCGTCACCGTCTCCTCGGTCCAGAGCCGCTGGATCGCGGCCAGGTTTTCCTCGAACCGGCGGCCGCGCTCGCGCTTGGACGTGCCGAACGCTTCGAACTCCACGTCGCGATAGCCGACGCCGCAGCCGAAAATCGCCTTGCCATTGGTGATGATGTCGAGCGTGCCGATCTGCTCGGCCACGTCCAGCGGCTTGTGCAGCGGCAGCAGCAGCACGCCGGTGTTGAGGCGCAGGCTTGGCGCCTCCGCCGCGATGCGGCAGAGAAACGGCACCTGTTGCAGGTCCTGCAACGGATGCGTGCTGTAGTGCGAGCCCTTGGTGATGGAGTGAAAGCCCAGCGTCTCCGCCAGCCGCGCCTGTTCCAGCATCTGCCGGAAATGCCCGGCGATGGCGTCGCCCGCCGGGAACTGGCCGCGCATCATGATCCCGTATTGCATCCGACCTTCCTTCTTTTGGGCCGTCACGGCCTCAATTCTGCATCGTGCCGGGCAAATAGAGCGCCAGTTCCGGGAAGACGCAGAGGATCACCAGCATCACCAAACCGGCACCCAGATAGGGCAACAGGCCCTTGAACACGTCCTCCAGCTGCACCAGCCCGCCGGAGGCGCCCTGGACGACGAAGCAGTTGATGCCCACCGGCGGCGTGATCGCGCCGATCTCGCACAACAGCACCACGTAGATGCCGAACCAGACCGGGTCGAAGCCCAGGTTCAGCATCACGGGCTGGGTGATCGGCAGGCTGATCGCCAGCAGCGGCGGCGCATCCATCATCATGCCCAGCACCAGATAGATCAGCGTCACCAGCGCCACGATCACCCAGCGGTTGACATCGGCATTCGACAGGAAGTCGCCGATCGTGCCGGCGAGGCCGCTCAGCGCCAAAAACTTGGAAAATGCCAGCGCCGACATGATGATGGCGAAGATCATCGCCGTCGTCTGCACGGTGTCGCCGACGACCGCGCCGATCCGAACGCCGCGCAGGCCCCTCTGCCGGATCACGGCCATCACGAAGGTCACCAGCGCGCCGATCGCGCCGGCCTCCGTCGGCGTGAAGACGCCCATATAGAGGCCGCCGATAATGGCGACGATGACGATGGCCAACGGGCCGGCGAGACGCAGCGACCAAAATTTCTCCCGCCAGGTGGAGGTGTTCGGGATCAGCGGCGCCAGCGCCGGATTGCAGCGCACCCAGAGCGAGGTGGCGACGCAGAGCATCACGGCGAACACCAGGCCCGGCAGGATGCCCGCGATCAGCAGCGCGCCGATGCTCGACTCGGTCAGGATCCCATAGACCACCACCAGGGCCGAGGGCGGAATCATCACCGCCAGCGTGCCGGAAATGGCGATGGAGGCGGACGCCAGCCGTTTGTCATAGCCGCGGTCCAGCATCTGCGGCAGCGCCAGCTTGGTGAACAGCGTGGTCGTGCCGATGCTGGAGCCGGAGGCGGCGCCGAACGCCGCCGCACCGCCGGTGGTGGCGATGGCGAGGCCGCCCCGCAAGCCGCCCAACCATCGCGTCGCCGCCTCGAACAGGTCTTCGCCCAATCCCGCGCGCATGGCGAAAAAGCCCATGAGCAGGAACATGGGAATGACGCTGAAATGAAAGCTATGGGTGACGTCATAGAACATGGCGCGCAGCAGGCCGATGGAGCCCTGCGGCCCAACCAGAAGGCTGAGGCCGACGGTGCCGACCAGGCCCAGCGCCACCATGACCGTCATGCCGCAGAGAATGCAAAGGATGAGCGCAGCGATGCCCATCATGCCGATGGCGAGATCGCTCATACCTCTTCTCCAAACACGGGCTCAAGTTGGCCACGGGCAACGAAAACGGCGCGGATCGCGTCGAGCAGGAATTGCACGCTGAGCAAGCCCCAGCCGACGGCGATGGCGGCCTTGATCGGCCAGACCTGAAAGATCAGGACCCCCCACTCCATCTCGTTAATCGTGTAGGAGCGAATGGCATAGGTGTAGGCGGCCCAGGTGTACCAGGCGCACAATCCCGCACCGATCAGCAGCACCAGCACATAGAGCAGATTGCGCAGCCACTGCGGGAAATGGCGGGTCAGCAGCGTGACGCGGATATGGCCGCGCCGGCGCTGGGTGTAGGCGAGCCCGAGAAAGATGATGAGGACCAGCGCGCCCTCGGTGATTTCGAGCGTGCCGGTGACCGGTTGGTTGAACAGTTTGCGCATCAGGACATTGGCATCGATCAGCCACATGATCGCAAAGACCGCCGCTCCGGCAACCATGCCGAGGGCCAGCACAAGGCGGCCATAGACCTGATAGAAGCGCTCGAAAGACTGGGCCATGGGGGCCTCGTGATGGCGCGGGAGGAAAGGTGTTCGTCATCCGCGAACGGAGCCAAGCAACCCGCCGCAGCGCATTGGCCGACAGTCCCGGGTTGCTTCGGCTTCGCCTCGCGGGTGACGAGGGCGAGAGGCCGGGAGCCTCTAGTTCTCGAAAGCGAAGAACTTCACCATCTCGGCCGCGGGGAGGCCCATCGCGGTCGCGCGGTCGACGAACTGCTTGCGGACCGCCTGAACGCCCTCGCTTTGCACGGCCTTGGCGACCGGCTCTGTCGGGAACGGCAGTTCCTGGATGCCCTTCTCCTTCCACTCGGCCTTGATCGTGTCGGTCATTTGCCAGAGCACGTCGACAAAATGGTCCATGTAGTCGCGGCCCAGTTGGAACAGGATCTTGCGGGTATCCTCGTCCAGATTGTTGTAGGTATCCAGGTTGACGCTGATGAAGTGACCCCAGTTCGCGCCAAGCGGGAAATTGATAAAGTACTTGGCGACTTCATCGAAGCGATAGCCGCGGGCCAGCGTCACGCCGATCGGCGTGCAATCGAGGATGCCGCGTTGCAGCGCTTCATAGGTTTCCGGCGTCGCCATGGAAATCGGCGTTGCGCCCAGGGCTTCGAACAGCCTTGGCAGCGCGTGGCCATAGGTGCGCACACGCAGCCCCTTCAGATCTTCAGCCGACGCAATCGGCTTGGTGCAAATCAGGCCGTAATTTTCGAGCGGCCGCCAGCCGATGTTCTTGAGGTTGTATTTTGCCATTTCGGCGTCGAATTGCGGGTACTGGTCGTACCACTCCATCATTTTTTTGCCGAGTTCGCGCTCGTTCTTCGGCTGGGGCATGTGGAAGCTGACGATATTGTTCAGAAAGAACTGGTCCTGGAAGTAAGGCGCCACCACGTCGCCCAAATCGCCGACACCATTCTCCAGCGCCTCGGGAATGGCCCGGATGCCGGCGACGCTGCCGCCCCAGAAGATCTCGATCTTGTGCTTGCCGCCGGTGCGTTTCTCGAACTCGTCGGCAAACCACTGCAAGGTTGCGGCATGGGCCTCACCCGCCGATTTCGATTTCCAGGTGAGAAATTTCAGCGTGTCGGCCGACGCACTGCCGAGCGCGGCGACATTGGCAAAGGCCAGGCCGGCAAGCCCGAGCATGGCGGCTCGGACGAACGGTCCGATCTTGGGGGCGGTCATCTCTAGCGTTTCCTTCCGTTCCGACGACTCTCTTGACGAGAACCTTTATTCGGGGCCGAGAATCCACCGGGCCGGCCTGTTGGCGTGCCTGCCCGGACCGGATCGCGACCCTTGATGACGAAGTCTGGCGCGCTTCCCGGATCGGGGCAAGCGCTTCCTTCGAGGCCGAATCCGGTGCGAAATATTCGACGAAGGTGCCAGACGGAGATTGTGTTTCGGCGGTCTTCGGTGTTTCATGCCGGCATTATTTGTCCGCTCTCGGCCCATGACCCGCCCGCAGCGGCGCCGGTCGCGTGCGGCCGGGAGCCTCCCGGACATGTCCCCGACAACGGTAAGGCAGGACCATTGGTATGTCTGAAGCAAAGTTGAAAACAGCGCCCCAGCGGCACAACGACCCCAACAAGATGGCCGTCCGCGTCGCCTTCGACCCGACCGTTCCCAGCGACAAGCCGCAGGACTATTACGACGCCATCAAGCGCAAGTTCGAGGAAGAGCGCGACCTGCGCCTGCACTACCGTCCGGAAGGCCAGAGCCAGTATGTCTCGGATTTCAGCGGCGAACTCGCCAAGTACGAAACCGACCCCTGGGCCGAGGCGCATATCGAGCGCGAGCCGATCGAGGACTATGTCGAATGCCTGTTCATCGGCGGCGGCTTCTCGGCCCTGCTGACGGCGGCACGGCTGCGCGAGCGCGGCGTGGAAAGCATCCGCATCGTCGAAAAGGGCTCGGATGTCGGCGGCACCTGGTACTGGAACCGCTATCCGGGCGCGGCCTGCGATGTCTCGGCCTATGACTACCTGCCCTTGCTGGACGAACTCGGCTATGTGCCGAAGAGCTTTTTCGCCAAGGGGCCGGAAATCTACGCCCACTGCCAGGCGATCGCGAAGAAGTACGATCTCTACGATCTGGCGATGTTCCAGACCACGGTGACGGCCACCCACTGGGACGAGAAGGCCAGGCTCTGGCGGCTGTCCACCGACCGCGGCGACAAGCTGACGGCGAAGTTCGTGATCGTCGCCAACGGCACGCTCGCGAAGCCGAAGCTGTCGCGCATCAAGGGCATGGAGCGCTACAAGGGCCATTCCTTCCACTCCTCGCGCTTCGACTACGACTATTGCGGCCCGAACCTGGAGAAGCTGAAGGACAAGCGGGTCGGCATTATCGGCACCGGTGCATCGGCCGTGCAGATCATCCCGCATCTGGGCCGGGCGGCGAAGGAACTCTACGTGTTCCAGCGCACGCCGTCGGCCATCGACATCCGCGACGACATCCCGACCGATCCGGAATGGGCCGCCAGCCTGAAGCCCGGCTGGCAGAAGCAGCGCCTGGACCGGCACGTGCTCAACACCAAGCCGGACCCGGACAAGCGCAAGGAGATCGAATCCCTGCCGCGCGAAGTCCGCACCCAGCGCTACGAAAACCAGAATATCGAACACCAGATGCGCATTCACCGGCGCGTCGAGGAACTCGTCCAGGACAAGGCGACGGCCGAGGCGTTGAAGCCCTGGTACATGCACCGCTGCAAGCGGCCGACCTATGACGACGAATACCTGCCGGCCTTCAACCGGCCGAACGTCCATCTGGTCGACACCCACGGCAAGGGCATCACCGAAATCACCGAGCGCGGCCCGGTGTTCGAAGGCGAGGAATACCCGGTCGACGTGCTGATCTACGCCACCGGCTTTGAGGTGCAGGTCACGGGCATCTACAACGACATTCGCGGCGAGAACGAGCTGGAGCTGAACGACAAGTACAAGAACGGCATGCGCACCGTGTTCGGCATCCATTCGGCCGGCTATCCGAACCTGTTCATCATGGGCGGCTACCAGGCCTCGTTCCAGTTCAACCTGACCTTCATGCTCCAGACCCAGGGCTTCCACATCGCCGAGTGCATCAAATACACCCGCGAACACGGCTTCGACACCATCGACGCCAAGCCGGAAACCGAAAGCTGGTGGGTCAGCGAGGTCATCAAGTATCGCGGCACGACCAACCGCAACAAGGAATGCACCCCCGGCTATTACAATTTCGAGGGTGAGGACAACCGTCGCGAGGACGGCAACTACAATGGCGGCATGTGGCAGTACTGCGAACACTTGAACGCCGCCAAGGGCAATTACGAAGAGTATTTCAACTTCGCCTGATCGCCCGACAGGTCCGCACGCGCCCCGGCTGCGTGCGGGCCTTTCATTGTCTGCAACAAGGAAACGCTCATGCTGGCCAAGTGGATCAAGGTCCGGGTGAAACCGGAATTGCGGGACGAGTTCCTGAAAGCCATTGAAGTGGACGCCCTCGGCTCCGAGCGCGACGAGCCCGGCTGCGCCCGCTTCAACGTCCTCCAGGACGAGGCCGACGCGAACGTCTACTACTTCTACGAGGTCTATCGGGACGAGGCTGCCGTCCTCGCCCACCGCGCGGCACCGCACTATGCGGTGTGGAAGGCGGCGGCGCACACCCTGGACGGTCCGGTGGAGCGGGTCGAGACCCGCACGGTGTTTCCGGCCGATCCCGCCTACTGGCTGCCGGAATAGCGCCCCCTCCCCCCGCAGCGAGCGCAAACCGCACGGATCAGTGGCCCGCCAGAATGGCGTCGGCGATTTTCTCCGCCGTCATGATGGTCGGGAAGTTGGTGTTGGCGCAGGGCACGACCGGAAAGACCGAGGCATCGACCACCCGCAGGCCCTGCATGCCATGCACCCGCCCGGCCGGGTCGGTCACCGCCATGGAGTCGCTGGCCGCGCCCATGCGGCAGGTGCAGGACGCGTGCCAGACACCGACCGCCGCGCTGCGGATGAAGGCTTCGGCCTCGTCCTCGTCGTTGCAGACGCCGTCGAGGGTATAGCCCTCCATGATCAGGTTCTCGATCAGATAGCGGCGCAACAAGCCGGGACCGTCCAGCAGCTTGGCCATGACGCCGGTCAGCAGACGGTTCTTGGTGTTGATCTCGCCGACCTGTCGCACCTTGTCGGAATAGCTGGCCGGGAACGGATCGCTCATCATGCCACGCATGGCCGGGTCCTGGTAAAGCGGCGTCAGCCGGCGAATGCCATCGGCCAGCCGCTCCAGATCGCGCCGGTCCGACAGCAGGTTGAACTCCACCTCCGGTTCGTCCGCCGGGTTGCGGCTGCGCAACCGCACCTCCCCCGTCTCCGAATAGGTTTTGTTCACGAACAGAATGAAACTCGCGATCTGCTCGCCGACCGCGTGCCACGAGGTCTTGGAGGCGCCGACGACGAACATGTCGCCGGCCGGCGCGCCGCCGATGCCGGAGGTGTAGCGCATGCCGACGAACAGGTGCCGGCGGGTTTCCTTGTTGGTGACGCGGGCCTTGGGTTTCAGGAACGAGGCCAGCGCGATGGACGGATGATCCATCAGCCGCTGCCCGACGCCGTAGAGCGCATGGCGCACGGGAATGCCGAGGTCGGTCAGATGCCCGGCCGGGCCAATGCCGGCGCGCATCAGGTGGGCCGGCGAGTGAATGGCCCCCGACGACAGGATGACCTCGCGGGCCCGGAATTCCTGCGGCTTGCCGTTGACCGTGGCCTTGACCCCGACACAGCGGCGGTCCTCGTCGAACAGCAGCTCGGTCACCTGGGTCTGGGTCGAGATGGTGAGATTGGCGCGCCGGCGCACATCGGCGTTCAGATAGCCGATGGCGGCCGAAACCCGCTGCTCCTCGGCGTTCGAGATCGTGATGGGGAAATAGCCGTCCTCGAACAAGCCGTTCTGGTCCGGCAGGTATTTGTAGCCCGCCCGCCCGAACGCTTCGGCCAGTGCCTTGGCGTGGCCCGGCCATTGCGCCGCCGGCACGCGCCTGACCGGGATCATGCCCTCCTGGCCATGCCATTCGTCGTCGATATCGAGGTCGCGCTCGACCTTCTTGAAATAGGGCAGCACGTCGTCCCAGCGCCAGCCGGTGGCGCCGCGCTCGTGCCATTCGTCGAAATCCGTCGGCGCGCCGCGATTGGCCATCTGGCCGTTGATCGACGAGCCACCGCCCAGGACGCGGGCCTGCTCGTACTTGCGCAGCTTGGGCGGCGGGGCGTTCGGGTCGCGGTTATGGCCGACCACCTCGGTGCTGACCTTGAGCTGGGTCCAGTGGAAGCGCGGGTTCAGATAGGCGGTGCCGGGATAGGAATCCAAAATTTCCGGCGGCACGTGACCGGGCGGCGTGTCCTCGCCCGCCTCACACACCAGCACCCTGTTGGCGCTGCGCGCGGACAGCCGATTGGCGAGCACGGAGCCGGCCGAGCCCCCACCCACGATGATATAGTCGAAATCCATGAATCCCTCTTGCCGGAACCGTGTGCGGTTGTCCGATCATGCCGCCTAGATTTGCAGGGGGAAAGAGGGATAGGGCCGTTTGCGCGCGGGTCAGGGACCCGATGGCCATTGGAACGGCACGGAATTGCCGTACATTGTCTGCGAAGCCTGGTCCGGGGCGACCTCCCGGCCCGCGCAGGTTCGGCATAGGGTCAACCAGCCGTCATAGGTGGTCAGATTTTCTGTGGATGCACAATCCTCGCAGACTTCATCTTCGTCTGCGCGTTCGAGCAAACCGATGGGAAGCGTCATTCATTCACCTCCAGCGCCGGTCTCAGCTTTTCGCCGTTCGCGCAATGCTTATGTGTTTCAATGTGGTACAATGCTCTATCCATTTTTTATACAATGCACCCGGTCCCGAGACCAACAGCAGTCAATGTAGCACGCCTGCCGCGAATTTTCGACGGCATTGTCACCAAACCCCGATTTATTCCCGGCTGCATTGATCTCCATCACACTCTCTTGGCTCGTGCCTGCATCCTTGGCCCGCGCCTGCATCGCCGTCAAGGCGGTGGCCGGGGACCTCCGACACAGGGAACCGAGGTGCCTCGCCGTTCGATCGCTGCGATGCGGTCCACGATAGCTGGACCTTTACCGACGATTTCTCCGGCAATACCCCATACCGAAATAGTGCGACAAATCCCCTCGCCAACAGCGCCGAAACCGACGCTGGAATGTTTGCCTAGGCCATAGCGGATGACGCCCGCGTGCAGGCGGAGCATGGGAATGTCGTCAGCGAATTTGTCACCAACAAATACCCTGATTCCCCCGGTCGATATCGAAATCCGCGGCTGTTCCGTCCGGACCATTGCCGCACTTAATGATCCTTCATCAATTTGTGGCAATTCGGGTAACCATGGTCGGACGGTCCACGAGCCCTCCCCCACCGCGCACGCGCCACGACCGGGAACGGGCCCCAGTATCTATCTGGACTCTCAACGGATACCCCGTTAGTCATCCCGCAAACATCGAATGAACATCGGGTTAGGGGCAAGGTTTCCATCGCTGGAACGAGGGACACATGAGCAACGGAAGCAGTCAGCAGCCGCCGGGAATTTTCTATGACGCCGCAAGTTTTGCGTCTGCTCCGACAGATCCGCTGTATACGGGCGGACAGCAATGGCATCTGAACAATCCCAATTATCCTGCCAGCGATATGAACGTCACGGCGGTTTGGGACGATTATCGCGGGGCGGGCGTCACCGTCGCCGTCATCGACGACGGCATTGAATACCTGCATGCCGATCTGGCGGCGAACAGCGCCCCTTCGATGGGGGGCAATTTCGTGTCGGCGAACATCGACGCCCCCGCCGACGGCGCGGCCTATCTGGCCAGCGACAACCACGGCACCATGGTCGCCGGCGTGATCGCCGCGGATGACAACAACCTCTATGGCGCCGGTGTCGCCCCGGACGCAACGCTGGCCAGCCTTCGCATCGGCTATGGCACGTCGGGCGGCCTGGACCAGATCCTGGGCGCGTTCCTGGCAGCGAAAAATTTCGATATTGCCAACAACAGTTGGTCGTTTGGCGGCTATTTCTATGACAATTTCATCAACACGAACTCGTTCGGATTCTACACCAATCCCTTTGTCCCCATTCAAGACGCCCTGATCGAGGCCGTGGACCAGGGGCGTGGCGGGCTTGGCACGGTTTTCACATTTGCCGCCGGCAACGACCGGTCATCCGGCCAGGATGTGAATTATCACGCATTTCAGAGTTCGCCCTATACGATCACGGTCGGAGGCCACACCAAGTTCGACTCCGACTATCCGGCCTCGACACCCGGGGCCGCGGTCCTGGTGTCCGGTCCGGCTCAATCGGTGCGCACCACCGACCGCATGGGCAGTGCGGGCGCAACCTACGGCGATACCGCGGCCGCCACTGGCACGTCGTTCGCGGCGCCGGCCGTGGCGGGTGTGGTGGCCCTGATGCTGGATGCCAACCCCGATCTCGGTTATCGCGATGTCCAGGAAATTCTCAGTCTCAGCAGCAAAATGGTCGATCCGACCAGCACGGCTTGGGCGGTGAACGGATCCGACAACTGGAATGGCGGCGGGCGGCATGTCAGCCATGAACTTGGGTATGGCGCGGTCGATGCGTTCAATGCCGTGCGACTGGCCGAGACCTGGGATCAGCAGGCCACCTACGCCAACATGGTTACGCTGACCGAGTCGCTGGATTTCGGAGCCCGTGTCGACATCACCAATGCGCTCACGTCGACGATTTCCGTCGGCGCCGTGGCGTTCGACCTCGACCAGGTGCTGATCACGGTCGACATGGCGCATGAGTATGTCGGCGACCTGGTGGTGACCCTGGAAGCGCCGAGCGGCACGGTTTCGACCCTTATGAACCGGCCGGGTTTCGGGTCTGGCACGGTAACGACGGCGCTGACGCAGTTTCAGTTCTCCAGCGTGCAGTATTGGGACGAGGCCATCGCCGGCGACTGGACGCTGACGGTCCGGGATCTGGGCAGCGGCGGCAGCGGCAATATGAGCGGCTGGTCGCTGGACTTCCTGGGCGACCTCGATACCGGCAACGACACATATTATTATTCCAGCGAATGGGCGACCTATGGTGCAGAGGCCGCGCGTCAAGTGGTGCAGGACGCGGGCGGCACCGATACGCTGAACTTCGCCATGATCGCGACGCCCGTAGCGATCGATCTGGCGCCGGGCAGTGTCAACACGCTGCTGGGGCGCACCCTGACCATCGATGCGCAAACGCTGATCGAGAATGCGGTGACCGGCGATGGCGACGATACCCTCATCGGCAACGCGGCCGACAACGACTTGCGCGGCATGCGCGGCAACGATCTGCTGGAAGGCAAGGCCGGCAACGACACGATCGACGGTGGCGCCGGCGTGGATACGGCCCGGTTCTCGCTGCCGCGGTCCGACTACCAGATCACCGCTGAGGCGGACGGGAGTTACACCGTGGCGGCAACCGCGGGAACCGATGGCACGGACCATTTGCTGGGGATCGAATTCCTGGCATTTGCCGACGGTATCTATGCCATTGGCGATCTGACGGGGGGTGCCATCACCGACCCGACGCCGACCGTGCCCATTCCCACCGTCATCGGCACGGATGCCGGCCAGGAAACCATCGAAGGCACGGCCGGCGACGACGTGCTGGCCACCGGCGGCGGCTATTGGGACCGGCTGGCCGGCGGGTCTGGCGACGACTCCTATATCGTCGAGGTCAACCAGACCACCGTGGCCGAGGCGGTCGGCGGCGGCACCGACACCGTCTACAGTCGTGCCGACTATCTGGCGGTCGCCAGCGAGGTCGAGAATTTCGTCCTGCTGGATGGCGCCGGCGGCCTGACGGCCAACCGCTACGACAATCACATGACCGGCAATGACGGCGACAACCGGCTGAACGGCAATGCGGGTGACGATACCATTCTGGGGATGGGCGGCGACGACACCCTGATCGGCGGCCGCGGCGACGACAGCATCGACGGCGGCGACGGCGTGGATACGGCGGAGTTTTCCGGCAATGCGGCGGACTACTCCGTGGTTGAACTTGCCGATGGCAGCCTTTCCGTGGTGGACAATGTTGGCGGCGACGGCAGCGATACGCTGTTGCGGGTAGAGTTTCTCCAATTCGCCGACAGCCTCATAGCCGCGCCCGACGCGATCCCGGATCCAGGGGGGAATACGACCACCACGGGCACCGGGACCCCGCCCCCCACCACTCCCGACCCGACGCCGACCGTGCCGGAGCCCACCGTCATCGGCACGGAAGTCGGCCAGGAAACCATCGAAGGCACGGCCGGCGACGACGTGCTGGCCACCGGCGGCGGCTATTGGGACCGGCTGGCGGGCGGGGCTGGCGACGACGCCTATATCGTCGAGGTCAACCAGACCACCGTGGCCGAGGCGGTCGGCGGCGGCACCGACACCGTCTACAGTCGTGCCGACTATCTGGCGGTCGCCAGCGAGGTCGAGAATTTCGTCCTGCTGGATGGCGCCGGCGGCCTGACGGCCAACCGCTACGACAATCACATGACCGGCAATGACGGCGACAACCGGCTGAACGGCAATGCGGGTGACGATACCATCCTGGGGATGGGCGGCGACGACACCCTGATCGGCGGCCGCGGCGACGACAGCATCGACGGCGGCGACGGCGTGGATACGGCGGAGTTTTCCGGCAATGCGGCGGACTATGATATTGCCTATCTGAGCGACGGCGTGACGGTTCGGGTCACCGACACCACGGGTAATGACGGGATCGACCTTCTGACCGGGATCGAGATCTTACGGTTCGCGGACGGCGATGTTGCGGTCAGTTTCCCGGCCGGGGCGGGCGCGGCGGATGGATTGGTCACGGACGCCAGCCTCGATATTTTTGCCTTCCACAGCGATCCCATCTTCGGCTGACCGTCCTTCGCCCCCTTCGGCCTTCGCACCCCTTTCGGCCTTCGCCCCCTCCGGGCGGAGGCCTCACCCGAACAGATAGGCCGTGATCGCGACGGCCGCGGCAATGCCGGCAAGGTCCGCCGTCAGGGCCGCGGCCAGGGCGTGGCGGATGCGGCGGATCTGGACCGCGCCGAAATAGACGGCCAGGACATAGAAGGTCGTTTCCGTCGATCCCTGCAAGGTCGTCACCAGATAGCCGACATAGGTATCCGGCCCGGTCGCGGGGTCCTGGATGATCGAGGCCATGATACCGTACGCCCCCGAGCCGGACAGCGGTCGCAACAGCGCCATCGGCAGTGCGTCCGGCGGCAATCCCACCAGGTTGGTGACGGCGCCGAGCGGCGTGATGAGCAGGTCGAGCGCCCCGCTCGCGCGCAGCATCCCGACCGCGACCAGAATGGCGACCAGATAGGGAATGATCCTGAGCGCGACGTTGAACCCGTCCTTCGCCCCCTCGACAAAGGATTCGTAGACCCGCACGCCGCGCAGCGCACCGAAGCCGAGCAGCACGACCATCAAGCCGGGAATGATCCAGGGAGCGATGTCGCGACCGTACAACACCGTCAGCGGGATCAGCGCCACGACTCCAGCCAGGACCATGGCGGAGACCCAGAGCGGATAGGGCGCGCTCTCGGCCGCGGCGAGTTCGCCTTCGGCAGGGTCCCCCTCCTCTGCCGCGGTATCGCGGCCCGGGGCGGTCGCCTCCGGCACGGATGCGAAGCGCTGGTACAGCTTCGCCGCGAGGATGGCCACCGTGGTCGAACAGATGGTCGCGAACAGGGTTGTCGGCAGGATGCCGGCGGGATCGGCCGACCCGGCCGAGGCCCGCAGCGCGATCACCCCGGTCGGCAACAGCGTGACCGAGGAGGTGTTGATCGCCAGGAACATGACCATGGCGTTGGTCGCCGTGCCCTTGTTCGGGTTCAGCCGGTCGAGTTCCTGCATGGCGCGGATGCCAAACGGCGTCGCCGCATTGCCGAGGCCGAGCGCATTCGCGGAAATGTTCAGGATCATCGCGCCCATGGCCGGATGATCCGCCGGCACGTCCGGGAACAGCCGCACCATGAGCGGGCGGAGTGTACGCGCGATGATGGTGAGCAGGCCGCCGGCCTCGGCCACCTTCATCAGGCCCAGGAACAACGCCATGACGCCGACCAGCCCGATGGCGAGGTCCACCGAGCCCTTGGCCGCCTCGATCATCGCCATGCCGAGCGCATCCATCGGCGCAGGCATGCCCGGCACGACCGTTTCGGCCAACTGGCGGTATCCGGCGACCCCGAACGCGATCAGGACGGCGGTGAAGAAAATGGCGTTCATCGGGCACTTCCACGCAGTGACGGGGCCGGACCTCTATATCATGCCCGCGCCCGCCTCCAACCGTGGCAACAGAGCAATGGCGCCGCTGGCTCAGGCGGCGATGTCTCAGGCTGCGGTGGCGAAATCGCCAGTGTCATCACATGCCTCATGTCCCGGAGCGATTTTCGTTCGCCCTGGCTCACGGATACCGTTCTAGGTAATTGATTTAATGAAAGTATCCGAGTCGCACAATGATTCCATTGTGCTTGAAATCGCTCTGGCCGCCCCCGATCGTCCGGTGGCCGCCATTTCCGGCCATGGCGTGAAGGGGCTGCCCGCGAGCCTTGCGCCGGACCGGACACCTGCCCATGACACCACACAATGATGCATATTCTTCACTCAATATCTTGAAAGTGATTTCATCAAAAGTATTTGAATTATTCAATTGTTGTAGGCGAATATTCCTCTTGCCATAGAATTGAATCAGACGCTTAATGGCGAACGTCGTATTGATCGGAAGGCGTGGAACAGCGGATTCCCGGAAAAACCGGCCGCTTACGTCGCGGCCATTCCCGCCGATCCTGCCTGCCTGCGCCCGCCTCCTTTGGAGATGTGTGATGGCACGCGACGCAATCCTATCGTTGGAAAGACTGAATTGTGCTGTTGAGAGTGACGCGAGCGGCGGCTCCGAACCCTATGTCTGGCCTGCCCTGATCCGGATCGACGATCTCACGCTGCAAACGCCGGAACTCGTCGGCATCGTTGCGCCCAGTTCCAACAATGCACGGCTCGAAATTGCCAGCGACATGCGGGCAGGCCAGTCCGCACCGCTGCCGGCCGGCGTGTCCAGCCTCCGCGTCCGTCTGGAGGACGGGCTCGCAATCCAGCAGCTCGTTCTTGCGGTGACGCTTTGGGAGCACGACGAAACACCGGACGGCGCCATGAAGGCAGGCTTCAACGCTTATGTTGCAACGCTCCGCTCGGCCATCGCCGACAATCTCTTCGCCCTGAACAGTTCGGATGAGGACGAAGTGAATGACGCGATCGAACGGATCAAGCTCGCGGTCAAGGCAGCGGTGCGCAGCGCCATCGAGAACGCCTTGAGCGGATGGGAGAAAGCGCGCGTCTTCATCGGCACGCTGAACCTTGATGACGTGGTCGGCACCGACTTCCATCGCTTCGAAGTGACGAACGGGCAGACCTTCGAACTCAGCTTCCAGGAAACGCGGAACGATCGTCTGACCCAGTCCTACACGCTCGCCGGCACACTGCATGTCCGACCGGTTCCGATCGAGCTTTGCCCGGAGCAACTGGCGCAGGTGAAGGCCGCGCGCGACGCGGTCGCCGGGGTCGACGCCGAAATTCGCGCAACCCAGGCGGAACTCGTCTCGGCTCCACCGGCGCTGAAGCCGTTCCTGGTCTCGGAAATCCGCCGTCTCAGGACCGTGGAATTGCCGGCCGCCCAGGCGGCGCTGGAAGCGGCGCAGGCAGCCCTTGAAGCCTGCCGGAACCGCTTCCGAGACCGGTTCGAGGTGTTGGCGGGTCGCCCGGAGGTTATTCTGGAGACGGTTCCGTACGGACCCGACCCGACGCCCGGCGGCACTTCCCCACCCACTCGGCCACCCATTCCCACCGTGCCCGTGATCAACCGGCACTGAGGCCCGCAACCGCAGCGGCGCGCTTTCGCCCCCAACGCGCCGCTGGCCGCGAGCCTCGCCGGGTCAATCGGTTTCGATGGGCAGGGATGCATCCTTGGCCCATTCGCTCATCGAACTGTCGTAGACGGCAATATCGCCATAGCCCAGCTGGTGCTGGACAAAGGCGTCGAGCGTGGCGGCAATGCCGCCGCCGCAATAGTTGAGGACGCGCTTGCCGGGGTCGGCGCCGATCGCCGCAAACAGGGCCGCAGCCTTCGCCGGCGGCACGAGTTGCTTCGTTTTGGCGTCGACGAGTGCCGAGGCGGGCGCGCTGACGCTGCCGGGGATCCGGCCCGGCCGGCCATAGCGCGCATTGCGGCCGGCATGCAGGTCCGGCTCCAGCGCGTTGACGGAACACGCCGCCCCGTCGCCGATCGCGGCCAGCATCTCGTCCTTGCCGACAAAGAGGTCCGGCCGGGGACTGAGCGTCAGCGCGCCCGCCGGATAGGCGCCCGGTGCGGTCGACACCGGCCGGCCGTCCGCCGCCCATTTGTCGAAGCCGCCATCCAGCAGCGCCGCATTGTCGAAGCCGAGCCAGCGCAACATCCACCAGAAGCGCGAGGCGCGTGTCATGCTATCGCGGCTGTAGCAGATCACGCGGGTATCGTCGCCGACACCGAAGCGCTCGAACGCGCGGGCGGTATCCTCCGGCGAGAGCAGAGTGAAGGCGTAGGGACTGTCCGCCCGCGAAAACTCCCGCTGGAGATCCAGATGGACCGAGCCGGGGATATGGCCCGTGTCGTAGTCGGCCTTGCCGCTGACGATGGAATAGGGACGGCCGGTCCCTTCCTCATAGGCCAGATAGAAGGTGCAATCGAAAATGCGCAGGTTCGGATCGTCGAGGTGCGCCTGGAGCCAGGCGCCATCCACCAGGGCTTCGGGGTGCAGATACCGGGCCGTGCTCATCGCGCAAACCTCCCTCCGGGACAGAACCAAATGCGGATGCCGTCAGCCTAGCCGATCGCGGCAGGCCACGCCAGTTGACGTCGCCGGCAGCGGATCGACAGCGGGCGGACGGTTTCGGGGCAGGGCTGAAGGTGAAGGGTCTGGATCCGGGCGCCCGCACCGAAGAGGGAGAGCACGGCCGGTTTCATGATTATTATTTGGGCACTTTCCTTTGACGCGCCTCTTTTGACCAATTTCTAGACAATCCCGCTCGATTGCATGCCTTCAAAAATGCAACTCTTCGTATAACGTATTGAAAATACGAACATATACCAAGAGATACAAATTTGGCACGGCGCTTGCGTAATGAGGAAATCGCAACCCAAAAGGAGGCTTTTCCTCATGGCGTTTTCGCAAACCATCCGCAAACTGGCCATTGTCGGGGCATCCGCCGCCGCGGTACTGGTCGGGCAGGCGGCACATGCCGCCGATACGATCAAGGTCGGCGTGTTACATTCGCTCTCCGGGACGATGGCGATCAGCGAGACGACGCTGAAAGACGCCATGCTGATGCTGATCGACGATCAGAACAAGAAAGGCGGCCTGCTGGGCAAGAAGCTGGAAGCCGTGGTCGTC
This sequence comes from Alphaproteobacteria bacterium, assembly GCA_020638555.1. NCBI lineage: Bacteria > Pseudomonadati > Pseudomonadota > Alphaproteobacteria > Alphaproteobacteria bacterium. Next base: position 386,809 of record JACKII010000003.1, read on the forward strand.
GATCCGGCGTCGAACTGGCCGCTGTTCGCCGAAAAGGCCCGCGATCTGCTGACCAAGGACAAGGTCGACGTGGTGTTCGGCTGCTGGACCAGTGTCAGCCGCAAATCGGTGCTGCCGGTGTTCGAGGAACTGAACGGCATGCTGTTCTATCCGGTGCAGTACGAAGGCGAGGAAAGCTCGCGCAACGTGTTTTACACCGGCGCCGCGCCGAACCAGCAGGCGATCCCGGCGGTCGACTATCTGATGAGCGAGGACGGCGGCAGCGTGAAGCGCTGGGTGCTGGCCGGCACCGACTATGTCTATCCGCGCACGACCAACAAAATCCTGGAAGCCTATCTGAAGTCCAAGGGCGTCGCGCCCGAAGACATCATGATCAACTACACGCCGTTCGGCCATTCCGACTGGCAGACCATCGTCGCCGACATCAAGGCGTTCGCCTCTGAAGGCAAGAAGACCGCCGTGGTCTCGACCATCAACGGCGACGCCAACGTGCCGTTCTACAAGGAACTGGCGAACCAGGGCATCAAGGCCGAGGACGTGCCGGTGGTGGCCTTCAGCGTCGGCGAGGAAGAACTGGCCGGCATCGACACCACCAACCTCGTCGGCCATCTGGCGGCCTGGAACTATTTCATGAGCGTCGACACGCCGGAGAACGAGGCGTTCATCAAGAAATGGCACGCCTTCATCGGCAATGACAAGCGCGTCACCAACGACCCGATGGAAGCCCACTATATCGGCTTCAACATGTGGGTGCACGCGGTCGAGCAGGCCGGCACGACCGATGTCGATGCGGTGCGCCAGGCGATGTACGGCCAGACCGTGCGCTCGCTCAGCGGCTTTGACGTGGTGATGAACACCAACCACCACCTCTCCAAGCCAGTCCTGATCGGCGAGATCCAGGACAACGGCCAGTTCGACATCGTCTGGGAGACCGACGGTCCGATCAAGGGCGATGCCTGGACCGACTATCTGCCGGAAAGCGCCAAGCTGACCGCCGACTGGACCTATCCCTGGGTCTGCGGCAACTGCGAGAAGCCGCGCTTCGGTGGTGCGAACGCGATGTAAGGCCAGCCCTTGCGATCCGCGCCCGCCCCGGGGCCCGAACCCGGGCGGGCGCGGATCGCCCCTTCCCGTTCATTCGTTTGTCTCTTTTTCGAAACGCCCCTCAAGATAAGAAGTTTTTCCATGCGACTGTTACTGGCAACACTCCTGGGGTGGCTGGTACTGGCCGCGGGGACGGCCCATGCCGACCCGCTGGCCGACGCCGCCGCCAAGCTGCCGGAGGGCGGCTATAGCGAGCGGGTCGCCCGGATCGAGGCGATCGCCGCCATCGGCGACCCCCGCGCCATCCCGCTGCTCGAAGCGCTGGGCGAAGGCGACCTGCATGTGCGCGAGAGCGACGGCCGCGTCGTCATCGCCAAGCGCGCGGGCCGCGACTACGCGCTGACCGACCCGCTGACCGGCGAGAGCCTGGGCACGGCCGGGCGCCGCGACACGGACAAGATCCGCGTCAACAACCGGGTCCGCGGCACGATTGCCGAGGCGCTGACCCTGTTGAAACTGGCAAGTCCGGATGCGGCGACCCGCCGGGCCGCGGCCGACGATGCGGCCAAATACGGCTCGCCCCTGATGCTGGAACGGTTGCGCGCCGCGCTCGCCACGGAGACGGACGCAGGCGTCAAGACCGCCATGCAGTCGGCATTGCTCACCGCCGAACTGGCCGCCGGCACGCCCGAGGAGCGGATCGCCGCCATCGAGGGCCTTTCCGGCAGCCTCGACCCGGCGGTGCGCGCCCTGCTGGGGCAGGTCCAGAACGACGCGAATGCGCCGGAAAACGTGCGGGATGCGGCCACCAAGGCCATCGCCAAGATCGAAAGCCAGCGGGCCTGGCTCGACGCCGCCCTGGCGGTGTTCCAGGGCGTGTCGCTCGGCTCGATCCTGCTGCTGGCCGCCATCGGCCTCGCCATCACCTTCGGCGTGATGGGTGTCATCAACATGGCCCATGGCGAGATGATGATGCTGGGCGCCTATTCCACCTTCGTGGTGCAGCAGGCATTCCGCACCTTTCTGCCGCCGTCCGTGTTCGATCTCTATCTGATCGCCGCAATCCCGGTCGCCTTCCTGGTCGCCGCCATTGCCGGCATGGCGATGGAACGGAGCGTGATCCGCTTTCTCTACAACCGGCCGCTGGAAACCCTGCTGGCCACCTGGGGCATCAGCCTGATCCTGCAACAGGCGGTGCGCAGCGTCTTCGGCGCCACCAACCAGGAGGTCGCGAACCCGAACTGGATGAGCGGCGGCGTCGAGATCATCGGCGGCGTCGTGCTGACCTACAACCGGCTCTGCATCATCGCCTTCTGCCTGATCGTGCTGGGCCTGGTGGTGCTGGTGCTGCGCAAGACGCATTTCGGGCTGGAGATGCGCGCCGTGACCCAGAACCGGCGCATGGCGCGTTCCATGGGCATCGATTCCAGCCGGGTGGACGCGCTGACCTTCGGCCTCGGCTCCGGCGTCGCCGGCATTGCCGGGGTGGCGCTCAGCCAGGTGGGCAATGTCAGCCCCAACCTGGGCCAGCTTTACATCGTCGACAGCTTCATGGTCGTGGTCTTCGGCGGGGTCGGCAATCTGGCCGGCACCTTCGTCGCCGCCATGAGCCTCGGCATTCTCAACAAATTCCTGGAGCCCGTCGCCGGTGCGGTGCTGGGCAAGGTGGTGGTGCTCGTGCTCGTGATCCTGTTCATCCAGCGGCGTCCGCGCGGCCTGTTCGCGCTCAAGGGCCGGGCGGAGGAGGCGTAAGATGGAAGCCGCTCGCCAACCCCTGCTCACCCAGGCCGGCTGGGCCCGGTTCGTGCTGGCCGTCTTTGCCGCCGCGATCCTGGTGCCGGCGCTGAACCTGGCCGTGGACCCGAGTTCGAACGCCCACATTCCCGACTACATGATCCCGCTGCTGGGCAAGTATCTCTGCTTCGCCCTGCTGGCGATCAGCCTGGACCTAGTCTGGGGCTATGCCGGCATTCTGAGCCTGGGTCACGGCGCCTTTTTCGCGCTCGGCGGCTATGCCATCGGCATGCATCTGATGCGGGCCATCGGCGACCGCGGCGTCTATGGCAACCCGAACCTGCCGGACTTCATGGTGTTCCTGAACTGGCAGGAGCTGCCCTGGTACTGGTTCGGCTTCGACCAGTTCTGGTTCGCCGTGCTGATGGTGTTCCTGGTGCCGGGGGCGCTGGCCTTCGCCTTCGGCTGGCTGGCCTTCCGCTCGCGCATCACCGGCGTCTATTTCTCGATCATCAGCCAGGCGATGGTGTTCGCGCTGATGCTGGCCTTCTTCCGCAACGATTTCGGCTTCGGCGGCAACAACGGCCTGACCGACTTCAAGGACGTGCTGGGCTTCGACCTCGCCGCGCCGGGCACGCGCATGGCGCTCTACCTGCTGAGCGTCGCGGCCCTGGCCGGCGGCTATCTGCTCTGCCGCTTCATCGTCACGTCCAAGCTGGGGCGGGTGATGCTGGCGCTGAAAGACGCGGAGCCGCGGGTGCGCTTTCTCGGCTACCGGCCCGCCAACGCCAAGGTGGTGGCCTTCACCGCCAGCGCCATGCTGGCCGGTCTGGCCGGCGCGCTTTACGTGCCGCAGGTGGGCATCATCAACCCGAGCGAGTTCTCGCCCGCCAACTCGATCGAGATCGCGATCTGGGTGGCGATCGGCGGCCGCGGCTCGCTCTATGGCGCCATTTTCGGGGCGGTGCTGGTGAACATGGCCAAGTCCTACCTCACGGGCGTCGCCGCCGAGACGTGGCTGTTCTTCCTGGGCGCCCTGTTCGTGTTCGTCACCCTGTTCCTGCCCAAGGGGCTGGTGGGGGCGGCGACCGAAATCCGCAAGATCGGCGACTGGCTCGACCCGTCGCGCCGGGCGCGGGAGGCCGGCTATCATGTCTGACGGCGAAACCCATCTCTATCTGGACGGCGTGACGGTCAGCTTCGACGGCTTCAAGGCCCTGAACGCCCTGTCGCTGACCATCGCGCGCGGCGAGCTGCGCTCGATCATCGGGCCGAACGGTGCCGGCAAGACGACGATGATGGACGTCATCACCGGCAAGACCAAGCCGGACGCCGGCACCGTCCGCCTCGACGACCGGGTCGACCTGACCAGGCTGGACGAGCCGGCCATTGCCGGCCTCGGCATCGGCCGCAAATTCCAGAAACCGACCGTGTTCGAGAATCTGAGCGTGTTCGAGAACCTGGAACTGGCCTGCAAGGCCAACCGGGGCGCCCTCACCTGCCTGTTCGCCCGACTCACCGGCGAGCAGCGGGCGCGGATCGAGGCGACGCTGGCCACGATCCGGCTCGGCCCGCGCCGGGACGATCTGGCCGGCGCCCTCAGCCACGGCCAGAAGCAATGGCTGGAGATCGGCATGTTGCTGATCCAGGACGCCGAATTGCTGCTGCTGGACGAGCCGGTCGCCGGCATGACCGACGCCGAGACCGAGCAGACGGCCGAACTGATCCACCGTCTGAAGGGCGAGCACACGCTGGTGGTGGTGGAGCACGACATGGCCTTCGTCCGGGCACTGGGCGCGCGCGTGACCGTGCTGCACGAGGGCAGCGTTCTGGCCGAAGGCTCCATCGACCATGTCCAGGCCGATCCGCGCGTGGTCGAAGTGTATCTGGGGAGGTAGCGGCATGACACGAACACACCCAATTCGGCGTCATTGCGAGGCGCAGCCGAAGCAATCCAGACCTGCGCCGCGGCATGACACGTCGCCGCCTGGATGGCTTCGTCGCCCCGGGTCAGGCCCGGGACTTCTCGCAATGACGCCCGCGAGAGAGGAGCGGACCCCATGCTGACCGTCTCCAACCTGCACCTGCACTACGGGGCCTCCCACATCCTGCGCGGCGTCTCGCTGGAGGCGCGGCCGGGCGAGGTCACCTGCATCATGGGCCGCAACGGCGTCGGCAAGACCTCGCTGCTGCGCGCCATTCTGGGCCTGCACCCGATCAGCCAGGGCCGGGTCGAGTGGGACGGCCAGGACGTCAGCCGCCTGCCCGCGCACAAGCGCGCCCGCTCCGGCTTCGCCAGCGTGCCCCAGGGCCGGGACATCTTCGCCCGCCTGACCGTGGCCGAAAACCTGCGCACCGGCTTCGCCGCGGCGCCCGCCGGCGAAAAGACCGTGCCGGAGCACGTGTTCGACCTGTTCCCGGTGCTGAAGGACATGCTGGGCCGGCGCGGCGGCGACCTCTCCGGCGGCCAGCAGCAGCAGCTTGCCATTGCGCGCGCGCTGGTGATGCGGCCGAAGCTGTTGGTGCTGGACGAGCCGACCGAGGGCATCCAGCCTTCGATCATCAAGGACATCGGCCGCGTTATCGGGGACTTGGCCGCGGCGGGCGAAATGGCCATCATCCTGGTCGAACAGTATTTCGAGTTCGCGCGCGACCTCGCCGACCGGTTTGCCGTGATGGAGCGCGGCGAGGTGGTGCTGTCGGGCGTGCGCGGGGAAATGGACGAGGCCAGTGTACGCCGAACCCTTACCGTCTAGCCCGCAGCGCGGGCGGGCGTCTGCTGGCGCCGGTGCCGGTCAGCGATTGCAGCGCTCGGTCGGGCGGGCTTCGGTGCGATACGAAGCGCGAGCCGATGGGCGGACGGCGGTGGCCGACCTGCACCAGAGCGCGCCCTGCCGTGCCCTGTTGCCGGCGAGCGAGGACTGGCCGACGGCGGTGTTCGCCACCACCTGCGGCGGCCTGACCGGCGGCGACGCGGTGCGGTTCGACTTTGCGGTGGGAGCGCACGCAGCGGCGCGGGCGACGACGCAGGCGGCGGAACGGCTCTACAAGGCCAGGGCCGCGGACGGCCCGGCGCGGGTGGAAAGCCATGTGAGGCTCGGCCAAGACGCCCGGGCCGAATGGCTGCCGCAGGAGACAATCGTCTTCGACGGCGCGCGCCTGCAACGGCGGACGGTGTTCGAACTGGCCGCGGGCGCGGACCTGCTGGCCTGCGAGTTGCGGGTTCTGGGCCGCGCCGCCCATGGCGAGGTGTTCCGCGACGGCTTTGTCGGCGACCGGATCGAGGTCTGGCGCGAGGGCCGGTTGGCGTGGGTCGATGCGCTGCGACTGGGGACGCCGTCAGGGGCGACGGACGGCAGCGACGTCCGGGACCGCACCACAGCTTCGCCGGAAGCGCGGAGCGCTGTCCGGGGCCTCCGGGAGACCGGCTCGGAAAGAGATCCCGGATCGCCGCGAAGGGGCGTCCGGGAAAGCTCGGGTGTCGGACGCGCCTTGGCCTCCCCGGCCGGATTTGGCGGCCATCCCGCCATTGCCACCGTCTTCCACGCCGCCCCGGACGCGGAAGCCCGCCTGACCGAGGCCCGCGCCCTGCTCGACCGGACGCCCGAAACCGTCCGCGCGGCCGCCACCGCCCTCGACGGCCTGCTGGTCGTCCGCTTTCTGGCGCCCGATGCCTTTCTGCTGCGCCAGAGCGTTGCCCGCTTCGTCACCGGTTTCCGCGTCCATGTGGGCCGCGCGCCGGTCATGCCCCGTTTCTGGTCCCTCTGAGGAGAGTCCTCATCCATGCGTCTCACCGAACGCGAGAAAGACAAGCTGCTGGTCGCCATGGCGGCGGAGGTCGCCCGCAAGCGGCTCGCCCGCGGCGTCAAGCTGAACTATCCCGAAGCCATCGCGCTCATCACCGACTTCGTGGTCGAGGGCGCCCGCGATGGCCGCAGCGTCGCCGACCTGATGCAGGCGGGCGCCACGGTCATCGCCCGCGAACAGGTCATGGACGGCATCCCCGAGATGATCCCCGAAGTCCAGGTCGAAGCCACCTTCCCCGACGGCACCAAGCTGGTGACCGTGCACGAACCGATCCGCTAACCCAAGGAGTTGAGAGATATGCAAGGGACCCCCAACCGTCATTGCGAGGCGAAGCCGAAGCAATCCGAACGGCCGGCTTCGGCGGGATTGCTTCGTCGCCTGCGCCTCCTCGCAATGACATCGGCAGGACTTTCGGCAGCGGGGCCGGCGCTCGCCCATCCCGGCCACGGCGCGCCGGTGTTCCACACCCATGCATGGGAGATCGGCCTGGCCGTCGTCGCTGCGATCGTGCTGGTGGGGATCGGCCTCCGCGCATTGGGCAAGCGCAAATGATCCCCGGCGAGGTTTTGGCGGCGACCGGCGAGATCGAACTGAATGCCGGCCAGCCCACCGTCACCCTGACCGTCGCCAACACCGGCGACCGGCCGGTGCAGGTGGGCAGCCACTACCATTTTGCCGAGACCAACCCGGCGCTCGATTTCGACCGGGCGGCGGCGCGCGGCTGGCGGCTCGACATTGCGGCGGGCACCGCGGTGCGCTTCGAGCCCGGCTCGACGCGGGAGGTGACGCTGGTACCCTATGGCGGCGCGCGCACGGTGATCGGGTTCAACCAGGCGGTGATGGGGCCGCTGGATTGAGACCGTAAAGCCCTCTGACCGTCATTGCGAGCCGCAGGCGAAGCAATCCAGCGGAGCGCCAATGCCGAACACTGGCCTTCCTGGATTGCCGCAGCGGCTCCGCCACCTCGCAATGACGCCGGGCAAGGGGCATCAGGATACAGACAGAAGGACGAACCGAATGGCGATCATCTCCCGCGCCACCTATGCCGCCATGTACGGCCCGACGGTCGGCGACAAGGTCCGCCTCGCCGACACCGAGTTGTTCATCGAGGTCGAGAGCGACTGCACCCTCTATGGCGAGGAGGTCAAGTTCGGCGGCGGCAAGGTCATCCGCGACGGCATGGGCCAGTCGCAGCGCAGCCGGGCCCAGGGTGCGGTGGATACCGTCATCACCAACGCCCTGATCCTCGACCATTGGGGCGTGGTGAAGGCCGATATCGGCCTCCGCGACGGCCGTATCGTCGCCATCGGCAAGGCCGGCAATCCGGACACCCAGCCCGGCGTCGACATCGTCGTCGGGCCGGGGACCGAGGCCATTGCCGGCGAAGGCAAGATCGTCACCGCCGGCGGCTTCGACTGCCATATCCATTTCATCTGCCCGCAGCAGATCCACGAGGCGCTCTATTCCGGCGTCACCACCATGCTGGGCGGCGGCACCGGGCCGGCCACCGGCACCAACGCCACCACCTGCACCCCGGGCGCCTGGCATATCGGGCGCATGTTGCAGGCGGCCGAGGCGTTTCCGATGAATCTCGCCTTTGCCGGCAAGGGCAATGCGTCCGAACCGGCGGAGCTGCGCGCCCAGATCGCCGCCGGCGCGTCCGCCATGAAGCTGCACGAGGATTGGGGCACCACGCCCGCCGCCATCGACTGCTGCCTGGGAGTGGCGGACGAGATGGACGTGCAGGTGATGATCCACACCGACACGCTGAACGAGTCCGGCTTCGTCGAAAACACGGTGGCGGCCTTCAAGGGCCGCACCATCCACGCCTTCCACACGGAAGGCGCCGGCGGCGGCCACGCGCCCGACATCATCAAACTCTGCGGCGAGGCGAACGTCATTCCCTCCTCGACCAACCCGACGCGGCCCTACACGGTCAACACGGTCGACGAGCATCTGGACATGCTCATGGTCTGCCACCATCTCGACCCGTCGATTCCGGAGGACGTGGCCTTTGCCGACAGCCGCATCCGCAAGGAGACCATCGCGGCCGAGGACCTGCTGCACGACATGGGCGCCTTCTCGATCATCGCCTCCGACAGCCAGGCCATGGGCCGGGTCGGCGAGGTGCTGATCCGCACCTGGCAGACCGCCGACAAGATGAAGCGCCAGTTCGGGCGCCTGGCCGAGGAGACCGGCGACAACGACAATGTCCGCGCCAAACGCTATATCGCGAAATACACCATCAACCCGGCCATCGCCCACGGCATGGCCGACGAGATCGGCTCGGTCGAGGTGGGCAAGCTGGCGGACCTGGTGCTCTGGTCGCCCGCCTTTTTCGGCGTGAAGCCGGATCTGGTCATCAAGGGCGGCACGATTGCCGCAGCGGTGATGGGCGACCCGAACGCCTCGATCCCGACGCCGCAGCCGGAGCACTACCGCCCGATGTTCGGCGCCTATGGCCGGGCCATCGCGCCAGGGGCGCTGACCTTTGTCAGCCAGGCGGCCCTGGCGCGCGACCTGGCCGGCACGCTGGGGCTGGCGCGGCCGCTGGTGGCGGTGAAGAACACGCGGGGCGGCATCGGCAAGCGCTCGATGATCCACAACAGCCTGACGCCCCGCATCGCCGTCGACCCGGAGACCTATGAGGTGACCGCCGACGGCGCACTGCTGACCTGCGAGCCGGCCAAGGTGCTGAGCCTGGCGCAGCGCTATTTCCTGTTTTGAGGACAACCGCCATGCCTTCAACCCGCTTCATCCCGAGGAACCCGCAAAGCGGGCGTATCGAGGGACCGCCGGCTTCCCGACAACGCCCCTCGATACGGGCGTCCCGCCCTACTCGGGGTGAAGCGGTCGGAAGGCGATAAGCACCATGCGTAGGGCCTCCCACCACCATCGCGCCGGCACCTGGCCGGCGGAAACCGCCGCCGACCGGCTGGTACTCGCCTTCGACGAGCGGCACCGGCGGCGCATCGTCCTGCCGCTTGCCAGCGGCGCCGACCTGCTGCTGGACCTGCCGCGGGCGGTGGCGATGGCCCATGGCGACGGCCTGCTCTGCGACGACGGCGCCTGGATCGCCGTGGCAGCGGCGCCGGAGCCGCTCTATGCCGTCTCGGCGCCGACGCCGCACCTGTTGCTGCGGCTCGCCTGGCATCTGGGCAACCGGCACACGCCGGCGGCGGTCGAGGCCGACCGGCTGCTGATCCGCCCCGATCCGGTGCTGGCCGAGATGCTGCGCGGCCTGGGCGGCACGGTCGCCGCGGTGTGCGAGCCGTTCCAGCCGGAAGGCGGCGCCTATGGCGAGGGCGGCCATGGTCATGTGCATGACGAGGGGCACGACCACGCGCATTCCCATGGCCATGCCCACGACCATAAGCACGGCCATGCTCACGACCATGAGCACACCCATGCGCACCGTCACGGCCACCATGACCCTTGAGCCCCTCACCGCGGCACAGCACCAGCGGCTCGCCACCTGGTTCGGGGCCGGCTTCCCCATCGGCGCGTTCAGCTACAGCCACGGGCTGGAAGCCGCGTTCGAGGCGGGGCTGGTCGGGGACCGCGATGGACTGGCCGAATGGATCGAGGGGCTGTTGCTGTTCGGCTCCGGCCGCAACGACGCCATCCTGTTTGCCGCGGCCTATCGCTCGGCCCCCGATGTGGCGGCGGCGGCGGCCTTGGCGGCGGCGCTCTCGCCCAGCAGGGAGTTGCGGGCGGAGACGCTGAACCAGGGCGAGGCCTTCCTGCGCGCCGTGCGCCAGGGCTGGCCCTCGGTCCTACCCGGCCCCAGCCCCTCGTCCTCCAGCTTTCCCGGCCGCCGCGAAGCGGCGAGCCGGGACCTCCCGCCGCTCGGCACGGAGACCCCGGATCGCGCCTCCGGCGCGTCCGGGGAAGCTCAAAGAGACGGCGGCCCGGCCGGGGACGCTCGAAGGGAGTGCGGCGCGTCCGGCGACGCGCGAACGGAAGGCGGCCCCGGATCGAGCCCGGGGAACACCGCGCCTTTGGCCCTCCCCGTCGCGGCTGGCCTTTGTTGCGCCCTTGCCGGCATTCCCCTGCACGCGAGCCTGCTCGCCTATCTGCACGCGTTTGCGGCCAACATCGTCTCGGCGGCGCTGCGCTCCATGCCCATCGGCCAGAGCGACGGCCTCGCCGTGCAGGGCCGGGTCGAGGCCGCGGTCAGCGAGGTGGCCGCAGCGGCCCTGACCGCCGGGCTCGACGAGATCGGCGCAGCCACACCCATGCTCGACTGGCTCTCTGCCAGCCACGAAACCCAGTATTCACGCCTGTTTCGCTCCTAGGAGAAGCACCCATGTCCCAACACGGCCCTCTTCGCGTCGGCATCGGCGGACCGGTCGGCAGCGGCAAGACCTCGCTGGTGGAGGCGCTGTGCAAGCGGCTGCGCGACGAGGTCGACCTGGTGGTGATCACCAACGACATCTACACCCAGGAAGACCGCGAAATCCTGTTGCGGGCCGACGCCCTGCCGGCGGAACGGCTGGAAGGCGTCGAGACCGGCGGTTGCCCGCACACCGCCATCCGCGAGGACGCCAGCATCAACCTGGCCGCGGTTGAGCGGCTGTCGCGGAAATTCCCCGCGGCGCAACTCTGCCTGATCGAGTCCGGCGGCGACAATCTGGCGGCGACGTTCAGCCCAGAACTGGCGGATATCACGCTCTATGTGATCGACGTGGCGGCGGGCGAGAAAATCCCGCGCAAGGGCGGGCCGGGCATCACCCGCTCGGACCTGCTCATCATCAACAAGACCGACCTGGCGCCGCTGGTGGGCGCCAGCCTGGAGGTGATGGACCGGGATGCCCGGCGCATGCGCGGCGAGCGCCCGTTCGTCTTCACCAATCTGAAGGATGGCGACGGACTGGAAACCATCGTCCGCTTCATCGCCAAGGCGGGCGGTCTCACCGGCGTTTCCGAGCGGGCGCCGGCAACGGCGGCGGCCTGACGCCGCCTAACGCAGGGCGAAGCGGACCGGCAGGATCACGGTCAGGTCCGCGGCGGACAAGCCCGCGGGCATGCGCGGCAACGGCGCCGCCCGCTGGATCATCGCCAGCACCTCACGGTCGAGCAGGCGGTGGCCGGAGCTTTTCTCCAGCCGGTAGTCGAGCACCCGGCCGGCGCGGTCGACCACGAAATAGAGCGTGGCCGTGCCCTGCTGGCGGCGCGCGATGGCGCGTTCCGGATAGCGCTTGTGCCGCTCCAGCCAGGCCTGGAGTTCCGCGACATAGCCGGCGCGGACGCTCTGGCCGGGCGCACCACCACCGCCCGCCGCCGCGGACACCTCTCCTCCGGCCGCAACGCCCGTTCCGGCCGATGGCGTTGCGTCGCGCCCGGCGTCGCCCTGGGCCGGCGAGGCCTCCGCCAGGCCAGCGGTTGCCGGCGCGGCCGGAGACCCGGTTGGCCTTGGCGCCGTGGCGCGGACGGGGAACGCCGGCGGCTCCGGGCGCGGCTGCGGCCGTGGCGGGTCCGCAATGTCCCGCGCGGTCCTCTGAGACATCGGCGCGGCCGGGGGCGCCGGATCGACCGGCGCGGACTTGCGGACGGGCGGCTCCAGAGTTGCCGCGGGCGTGGATGGGGCGGCCGGCGATTTTGGCAGCACCGCCATATCCCTTTGGGTCGGCGCTCGCCGGGTCGGAAGTGCTTCCTCGGGGACAGCCGCCGCCTGGACAGCGGCAACCGAAGCGACCATAGCCGGAACAGACACAGCCGGAACGGGTCGACGGGTCTCGCGCACCGGCGGCGCCACCTCACCGGCCGCCCCGGCGCTCGACCCGTCGCCCAGGATGAGGCGCACGCCCGCGGTTCCACCGCCCCCCGCCGGCCCGCCGCCCCCCGCCAGCGGAGTCAACAGAACCATGGCGATGGCCAGGTGCACGGCCAGGGCCAGGGCGCCGGCCAGGAGCCAGTGCGAGGCGGAAATGGGCATCAGCGAAGCGCCCCGGCGCCCGCCCGGGTGACGAGGCTCACCTGCCGGACTCCGGCGGCCCGGAGTTGCGCCAGCACCCCGACAACCCGCAGGGCTTCGACCCCGGCATCGGCCTTCAGGCGAAGCGGTGCCGCGCTTGGCACGAGCGCCTGCAAATCCTCCAGCGCGACGGGCCGTCCATTCAAGGCCAGAGCGCCGTCGGCGGCCAGATGAATGACGGTCTCGCCGCCATCGTCCGCAGCCTCGCTGGACGAGGCCGGCGGCGCGACCGGGAACGGATCGCTGGCCGCCAGTCGCCCGGCCAGCATGAAGAAGATCAGCAGCAGAAACACCACGTTGATCAGCGGCAGGATTCGATCGTCGGCGAGGCCGCCGCGGCGCCGCTTCGGGCGGAACAGCGGGGCGGTCATCGGCGCGGGGCTCCGCCCGCCGGGGAGAGATTGCGGGCTCCGCCCGCCGGAGAGAGATTGCGGGCTCCGCCCATCGGGGAGAGGTTGCCGGCTCCGCCCGCCGGAGAGAGATTGCCGGCTCCGCCCGTCAGGGAGAGATTGCGGGCGCCTGCGGCCGCGAGACGGTCAAGCACCGCGACCGCCGCTTGCAGCGGCACGCCCGGAGCCGGCTCCACCAGCACGCGCCGGTCGGGCGCCGCGGCCATCTGCGCTTGCACCCGCGCCGCCAGGGCTTCCGGGCCAAGCGGATGGCCGCCGAGGCGCAGCCCGTCCGGCCGCACCTGCACCAGCAACGCCCCTTTCGGGCCGGCCCCGCCCCCGACCGGACCGGCGGCCGAAACGGGGATGACGCGCCAGTCCTGGAAGGACGAAGCGAGCATGAAAAAAATCAACAGGATGAAAACCATGTCGATCAGCGGCGTGAGGCCGATCAGGGCACGGCGACGGGGCTCAGGGGCGGTCCGGAACAACGGCAGCGACGATGCGGCCATGGGCTCCCCTCCCCTCGGCTGCGGCCATGGGCGGCTCCAGGTCCTGGGTGAAGGCGCCGGCCACCGCGTCTTCCATGGCATGCGCCGTCCGCTCAATCAGGCGTTCGAACCCATTGAGCGCCGCGACGGCGGGAATGGCGACCGCGAGGCCGACCGCCGTGGTCAGCAATGCCTCCCAGATGCCGCCCGAAAGAATGGCCGGGTTGACCTGACTGCCCGCCGCCTCCAGCGCCTGAAACGCCGAAATCATGCCGAGCACGGTGCCGAACAGCCCCAGCAAGGGCGCGAGACTGGCAATCACCTCCAGCGGCCGCAGCCAGGAGCGCAGGTCTTCCAGCGCCTTGTTGCCATAGCGGCCGACCTCCGCCCGGATCGCATCGGCATCGAGCCCGAGGGCCTGTCCGGTCAGGACACGGGCCAGGGCCTGGGCGGCCGGATGCGGCGAGGATGCGGCAGAGGCAAGAGCCTCCTGGCGACGCCCCGCGCGTGTCAGCGCCAGCGCTTCCGCCGCCGCCGCACGCCGCCAGAGGCCGGCGGCGCGGAATTGCAACAGCTTCGCCAGCACGATCGCCAGGGCCACGACGGACATGAGCAGCAGTACGGCCACCACCGCACCGCCGCTCTGAATCAACCAGGACGCGCCACTGAAAAGACTGCTGCCTGCCGGGTCGCCCGCCATGCTGCGCCGGTTTCCTTTCCTCCGGGGAAGCCAAGTCCCCCGGCACTACCCGCCGGCGGGGCGAATTGCAAGGGCCGGCTCGGGCCAGCCCGGCCGGCGCTGCCGGGCTTTCTCCCGCGCGCCGGCTGCGGCTCAGTACATGTGCTGACCGCCGTTGATCGACATGGTCGAACCGGTGATGAAGTCCGCATCCTCGCCGCACAGGAACACGACGCCGCGGGCGATGTCGTGCGCCTTGCCGAGGCGACGCATCGGGATGTTCTGGATGATCTTCTCCAGCACGCGCTCCGGCACCGCGGCCACCATGTCGGTGTCGACATAGCCGGGTGCCAGCGCGTTCACGGTGATATGGTAGCGGGCGCCTTCCTGGGCCAGCGCCTTGGTGAAGCCGTGAATGCCGGATTTCGCCGCTGCGTAATTGACCTGGCCGTACTGGCCGCCCTGGCCGTTGATCGAGCCGATATTGACGATGCGACCGAAATTGCGCGCGCACATGCCGTCCCAGACCGCATGCACCATGTTGAAGCACGAGCCCAGATTGGTGTCGATGACCGCATCCCAGTCCGCGCGGCTCATCTTCATGATCGTGGCGTCGCGGGTGATGCCGGCATTGTTGACGAGAATGTCGACCGACCCGAGGTCGGCCGCGATCCGGGCCACACCCTCGCGGCAGGCGTCGTAGTCGGACACGTCGAACTTGTAGGCCTTGATCCCGGTTTCCGCCGTGAAGCGGGCGGCGGCCTCGTCATTGCCGCCATAGTTCGCGGCAACCTTGGCGCCGGCCGCATGCAATTCCTCGCAGATCGCGCGGCCGATGCCGCGGGTACCGCCGGTGACGATTGCAACGTGATCCATTGGTGTATCCTCCGTTGTAACGCCGCGCCTCACGCGGCAATGTCGCGGGAGCGATTGGCGCCCGCGCTGGCTCCGACGCGCCTTATTTTGCATTGCACAATGTTTTTGTGCATATGCGAAATGTCACAGCGACCTAGGTCTAGGAACTGTCATGCCCTTAGAACGTTTGATCGTCTACTTCGATTACAAGAGCCCTTACGCCTATCTGGCAGTGGAAGACGCGCGCGGTCTGGCCGCCCATTTCGGCCTGCCTCTCGAATGGCGTCCCTATACGCTGGAAATTCCGGAGTTTCTCGGCGCGCTCGAAACCCGCAACGCCCACCAGTGGCGCCGCGTGCGCTATTCCTATATGGACGCGCGACGCATCGCCAACGAGCGCGGATTGATCGTGCGCGGCCCCCAGAAAATCTTCAACAGCCGGGTAGCGCATATCGGCGCACTCTACGCCCAGGACCAGGGCGTGTTCGATGCCTACCACGATCAGGTGTTCGAGCGGTTCTTCAAGCGCGAGTTGGATATCGAGGATCCGGCGGCGATTGCCGCCGTGCTGGCCGCGTGCGGCGCAGCCGATGCCGGGGGATTTGCCGCCTTTCTCGACGGCGAAGGGGAGCAGCGTTACCGCCAGGGCCTGACCGACGCCGAGGAGGCCGGCGTGTTCGGCGTGCCGACCTTCGTGGTCAATGGCGAACTGTTCTGGGGCAGCGACCGCATCGACATGGTGCACAAGGCCATCGCCCGCGAACTGGCCGCCTGAGGCGCACAGGGATGCTGCGGAGACGAAGACAAAGATCCCGGCCACGCCGGAGGCGAGCCAGGATCTCTGTCTTCATGCGAACACCGCCAGCGCCGGTGTTCGCGAAAGCGGCCGGCCCCGGATCGGCGCTTCGCACCGTCCGGGGTACCGACGCTGCTCCGGGTCAGTGGTCGTAGCGGACGCGGTCGGTCATCAGCAGCGCCTCGGCCCGCTTGTCGGAAATGTCCTGAAGCGGCAGCGGGTCGATCTTGAAATGGCCCAGCGCCTGGAGCTGGGGCGACCATTCCGCGTCGGCGCGCAGCGGATACTCGCCGTTCACGTCGGCATAGATCTCCTGCGCCGTCTTGCTGACCAGGAAGCGCATCAGGGCCTTTGCGGCCTCGGGATCGGGCGCGTGGGCGCCCAGCACCATGCCGCTGATATTGGCGTGAGCGCCACGGTCGGCCTGGTTCGGGAATATCACGTCCACCGACTCGGCCCAGGGCCGCTGTTCCGGATCGGCCATCATTTTCAGATAATAATAGTGATTGCCCAGCGACAGGTCGCATTCGCCCTGCCAGATCGCCTTGACCTGCGAGCGGTCATTGCCCGAAGGCTTGTGGGCCAGATTGGCCTTCACGCCTTGCAGCCAGGTCTCGGTCCATTCCGCGCCGTGATGGGCGATCATCGAAGCGACCAGACCGATCTGATAGACATGCTTGCCGGACCGGGTGCAGATCCGCCCCTTGAAGCGCGGGTCGGCCAGGGACTCGTAGGTGAGCGCCTTCGCGTCCTTCACCCGGCCCTTGGCGGCGTAAATCACGCGAATGCGGCTGGTCAGGCCGATCCAGTGCCCTTCCGGCTCGCGATACTGCGCCGGGATCGCGGCGTTGATGACCGGGTCATCGACCGGCGCGGTGATACCGGCCTCCTTGGCCTGGGTCAGGCGACCCACATCGACGGTCAGCAGCACGTCCATCGGGCTGAGCCGGCCTTCCTGCCGGGCCCGTTCGATCAGGCCGGTCTGGGCGAACACCACGTTGACCTTGTGGCCGGTTTCCTTGGTGAACTCGTCGAACAGCGGCTCGACCAGAAAGGGCTGGCGATAGCTGTAGACATTCACTTCGCCGGCAACGGCCGATTCCGCGGCCATTCCCATGGCCAGGCCGGCCAACAAGCCGGTCGCAACTCCCGCAAGTGCGGTCAGGCGTCTCATACGCACCTCCTCCTTTGGAACGATGCTCGGGACGCTATTGCAATTGCGAATGAGTTGCAATCGCGTCAAGGCGTCTCAGGCGCCTCACATGGCGGCGATGCCACCGTCGATCAGCAATTCCGAGCCGGTGGTGAAGCTCGACTCATCCGAGGCCAGATACAGAATGCCGTAGGCGACCTCCCGTGGCTGACCGATCCGGCCCATGGGCACCTGGCGGCCCAGCTTCCCCAGGGCCTGCTCGCGGTCCATGTTCCGGGCCACATCGTCGAGGATCGGCGTATCGACGAAGGCCGGATGGACGGAGTTGCAGCGGATCGGCAGGCCCTGGCGCGCGCAATGCAGCGCCACCGACTTCGACAAATGCCGAACGCCGGCCTTGGCCGAGTTGTAGGCCGCCATATTGTGCCCGGCGATCACGCCGGCGATGGACGAAATGTTGACAATGGCACCGGTGGCCGAACCGCTGGCGGGGTCCGCGACCGAGGCGGCAATGGCCGGCACGCCATGCTTACAGCCGAGGAACACCCCGTCCAGGTCGATGGCGTGCACGCGGCGCCAGTCTTCCAGGCTGGTTTCCGTCACCGCGGCGGTGATGGCGATGCCGGCGCTCTGGACCAACACATGCACGCCGCCGAAGCGCTGCTTCACCGCGGCGTAGGCTGCGGTCCAGGCCGCCTCGTCGGTCACGTCGAGGCGAACGAAGCCGCCCGCCTCGCCGAGCGACGCGGCGGCGGCCTCGCCCCGCGCGGCGTCGATATCGGCGATCATGACGCGGCCGCCCTCCGCCACGAACAGCTCCGCCGTGGCCTTGCCGAGGCCGGACGCGCCGCCGGTCACGAGCGCGATCTTGCCGTGCATGCGTCCCGAAGGATTGGGCATGGAATTTCCTTGTTCCGAGGACAAAACGGGGTTCCGAGGACAAACGGGGTTCCGAGGACAAAACGGGCGAGGCGCCTTGCCGGCAGCCCCTGCCTCGTCGTCTAGCGGGCCATATAGCCGCCGTCCACCACCAGTTCGGTGCCGGTGATGAAGCTGGCATCGTCGGAGGCCAGGAAGAGGATCGGCTTCGCGACTTCTTCCGGCCGGCCGATCCGCCCCATCGGGATGGAGCGCTTGCGCGCCTCCATATGCCGGGGCTCGATCCGGCCGCCATGGGTCTGCTTCAGGATCGGCGTGTCGATGGGGCCGGGATGGATGGAGTTGCAGCGGATGGCATAGCCCTTCTGCTCGCAGTGCAACGCCACCGACTTGGTGAGATTGCGCACCCCGGCCTTGGCCGACGAATAAGACGCCAGCCGCGGCACGCCGATCAGGCCGGCGACGCTGGAAATGTTGACGATGGCGCCGCCGCCGGACCGGTCGATCAGCGGCACGGCATGCTTGCAGCCCAGAAACACCCCGTCCAGGCAGATGGCATGCACCGTGTGCCAATGCTCCAGGCTGGCGTTTTCGACGGTATCGCCGGGGGAAATGCCGGCGGCGTTGACCAGCACATGCAGCCCGCCGAACCGCTCCTCGACCGCCGCCAACGCGGCCTGCCAGGAGTCTTCGCGGGTCACATCCAGCGGCACGAAATACCCGGCCGCGCCCAATTCCGCGGCCGCGGCCTCCCCGTCGGCGGTGTTGATATCGGCCAGCGCCACCCAGGCGCCCTCCGCGGCCAACATGGCCGCAGTGGCACGACCAATGCCGGAGGCCGCCCCCGTAACCATCGCCACCTTGCCATCGAACCGCGGCATGCGCCCTGTCCTTCCTACTTTCGTCCTAGAAAGCCGGAAGCCTACGCCGCCCATGGATCGGCAGCCACCAAAAAAGAGACGGCGGCATCCGAACAACCGGATACCGCCGTCATGGCAACAAGAGATCGGACGGTTCAGGCGCGCCGGCGCGTCGCCAGCCCCAGGCCTACAAGGCCCGCGCCGATGATTGCCACAATGGCCGGCTCGGGCGTGGCGGTGGGAGTCTGAAAGTCCGCCGTGGACAGCGAGAAGGAGAACGAAACGGGGTCATCGGAATTGGTAAACACGCTGACGAGGTTCCAAGAGCCAGCAATGTCATCGTCGTAGACGCCGAGACCGTCGCCAAACAGCAACTCGCCTCCCATGAACAGCACCGTCTGGGTGGAGGGTCCGGTGGTCATCGGCACCACCGACGCCGCCATGGTCGACGTGATCGTGGCGTTCAGCACGCCGGTCTGATCGTCCGCCCCTGCATGAAAGCCGAAATTCGCCACCCGCGAGCGGTCGTAAGACAGCGCCAGGGTCACGCCGTTGTTCGCCGCTCCGACAGCGATGGTCAGGCTGAAACCGGCCAGGGGCGCCAGCGCCACGCCGCCCAACTCGTACGCCCCGGCGCTGGCGAGAACGCCATCCGAAAGGAAGCGGGGCTCATCGAGATTGGGAAACAGATTGTGGAGCTGAATGGTATCACCAAGCGCCAACAGGCCCGGATTGTCGAACATACCGCCGAGTTCCAGACCGTCATCCGCCGTGCCAGGCGCCAAGGGACCGGCCATCGCCGTGGACACCCCCAACCCCAGGGCCGCAACCGTAGCGAGAATTATCCGCATTTCCGTCTCTCCTTCAATTGGCCCACCGGGTTCCAGGGCGCCCTAATCGTTCCGGCCCAAAGCCGCCATAACATACTCCAATCCCGCTTATGCAAATGCGATGCCAAACACACCGGTACCGCAATTGCCGCCCGGCGCTATGAAATTTAAGACAATTTTCCCTGACACTGACGCCCCGGTGCGCGCCGAAGCGCTGGCGGTTGTAAAAACCGACACTGCTGTAAACCATATTTTACAACCATAACCCGACGGTCACGGCTTAACGCGGAAAACAGCGAAACCCCATCTCCGTACCTCCGACATCACCGGCTACCCAGCCGCACGGGCACAGGCATTCTGTTAGGAATCCTTACAGCGGTGTTGCCATGGGCTTCGAAGCCAGACGGTACCGGGCCGGTCAAATGCCCTCAATTTTCAAAGCAATTTCCGTAAGATAATGAATTTCCTGCCAACGGTCACAGACTGGAGGCTCGTTTGGCATATCCAATGCATGACACTACCCGTCTGTCTTAGGACTCCCGTTGCGATTGGCGCAGCGGTCTTCGTTATCCACACAGCAGGAGAGAACGTCATGCGTATCGCCCTAGCTGCTGCCACCGCCGCCGCACTTCTTGCAGCGCCGGCCGTCGCGGCCCCTTATGCCGACATCGGCGATTTTGCCGTATTCAGCTTCAACGTCTCCGTCGCCGGCCCGGCAAACCCGTCGGTTGGAGACACGTTTGCCATCACCGTGTCCAGTGCCAATTCCTTGGGAGCGGAAGAGTTCGAAGGTGTGAACGGGATCACCAGCATCCTGAGCGCCGGTTTCGGGATCACCGTTTCCACGGGCGCTGCGAACGCCGGTCAGACGATCTCGTCGGATTACGATCGCAGCATGGTTACCGATCCGGCCCAAGGCAACGGTTTGGGGGCGGAAACCGGCACTTTGACCTTCACGCTGGCGAATACCACCCTGGCCACTTTGGGCCTACCCGGCGCAACGCAGGTGATCGCGGCGCAGGGCCTGCTGAGCGCCGGCGACGGTGGCACCTTCTATGACGGCGGCGAGCCGGGGTCCTGGTCGTTCTCCGCAACGATCAACTCGGCATCCGGTTCCGGCCTGGGCTCGTTCACCCTGTCGGTCCCGCCGGCCCCCAGCGTCGTCTCCGAGCCGGCCCTTCTGGCCGTTGCGGGCGTCGGCCTGATCGGCCTTGCGGTGGCGCGCCGCCGCGACTGAGGCACAACCGAGACCGGGGCGTACGAGGGACGGCGGTCACGTGACCGCCGCTCCCCTGGACGCCCGGGCTCATATGAGCATTCACCACAAGTCCTCATCCGGTTTTGACACACAGTGGCAACACAGCATGATCTGGCCGGTTAAACTTTCCTCACGTTACCGAAACATTGCGCACGTTTCCGCGACATACCGACTTGCCCGGAATTGGCATTCGGTCGCATTCCTCACCCAATCGCAAGATTGCCCCATGATGACACCAGACAAAGGCCAGGAGTCGAAAGATCATGCTTAAAGTGTTCCATTTCGCAGTCGTAGCCGGAACGCTTGCGGCGGCAACCCTCGCAAACCCCGCATACGCACTGTTTGCGTACGCACCGAATGGCGAGGAGGCCGCCTTGCAGGGCGGAGGCGAGGCTATCTCGAGCAATGTCATCGTCGAGGGGTCGAGTTCGCTGACGTTCAACACGATCGGCGTCGCCTCGCGAACCTATGAATTCCTCAACACGATGCCGGCGACGCTGACCACTCCGCCGACCCTGGCGCTGACCGAGGGAAGCGGCAACAACGGCCTTTCGTTTTCGATCGATTTCCAGCGGAGTTCCGGCCCCACACCCTATGGACAGAGCGGCACGATCGACTTCGTCATCACCAATACGAATTCGATTTCCGTCCAATCCTTCCCCGGAACACAGGTGCTGATCGCCAACTTCAGCATCGATCTGGTGGCGCCCTCGACCTATATCTCGCCGGTTCAGGGGGCCTTCACCATCGTCGGCTCGTCGACCACGGCCACCCCTCAGGTCAACTACAACTATTCCATCGTCGTTCCCGGCAGCGATCCGACGCCGACGACCGCACCCGAACCGGCAATGCTGGCAGTGATCGGCGGGGGTCTGTTGACCCTTGGCGCCATCGGCCGTCGCCGTCGCCGTCGCCGTCGCCGTTAATCAGAGCGTATTCCTGGCGTTTTTGGCAATCCCGCGGTCCAAAGCCGCGGGATTTGGCCGTTTGGGCCGGTTGTGCGCGATCGGTCGAACGGAAAGCCGCCGCAATCCCGCTTTCGTTACCAACCTCCGCAGGGTAGACTTGCAACCAAAGCAGCATAAGCAGCGAGGTTCGCCCCATGTCCCTGCAAACCGCCACCGGCTCCCCGGTCGCCCGCTCCTGGCCCTTTGCGCTGACGCCCATTTCCGCGGTCGGCGGTGCCGAAATCACCGGCATCGACCTCGCCACGCCGCTGTCGCGCGAGACCGCCGACGCCATTCTCTCGGCGATGGACACGTATCACATCCTGGTCTTCCGCGACCAGAACCTGACCAAGGACCAGCAATACGCGTTCACCCTCAATTTCGGCGAGATCGAAGAGCATGTGGGACGGCTGGAGACCGGCGAGAAATACCCGCTGGTCCACACCGTCACCAATCTGGACGAAAAAACCGGCCGCCCCACGCCGGCGCCCGCCACCCATGGCAACTATTTCTGGCACACGGACAAATCCTATCACGCCGTGCCGTCGCTCTTGACCATGTTGCACGCCATCACGGTGCCGCCTGACGGCGGCGATACGCTGTTCGCCAACATGGTACTGGCTTACGAGGCGCTGTCGGACGCGGAGAAGCAGTCGCTGGCGGGCCTGCGCACCGAGCATTCCTGGGAGGCCAGCCGGCGCAACACCGGCAACAGGCCGGCCACGGAAGAGCAGAAACGCGAACGACCGCCGGTCAGCCATCCGCTGGTGCGCACCCATCCCGGCGGACGCAAATCCCTCTATCTGGGCATGCATATCAGCCATGTGGAGGGCATGGACCGCGAGCAAGGCCGCGCCCTGCTGGCCGACCTGTTGGAACGGGCCACCGCAGAGCGTTTCGTCTACCGCCATCGCTGGCGGAAGGGCGACCTGGTGCTGTGGGACAACCGGGTGCTGCTGCACCGGGCCGACCGCAACTACGATATGGCCACCCACCCGCGGGTGTTGCACCGCACGGTGGTCAAGGGAACGGTGCCGGTCTGACGCGCGCTCGCGGCGGTCAGTCCGCGGTATCGCCTCCCCCCATGCGGCCGAAGAGCTCGGCAATGCTGGGGGTGGTGTTGGCCGCCGGCTTTTCCTCTTCGAGCGGCTCCTGCTCGCGCTGCTCGATGGCCTCGCGCTCTTCCGGCGTCAGCTTGGCGCGGGCGGATTCGACCGCCGCGTTCAGCTCCAGATAGGTGCAAAGACCCAGGTCGACCGGATGGCGCGGCTTGATGTTGGAGCTGTTCCAGTGGGTGCGGTCGCGCACGGCCGCAATCGTGTTCTTGGTGGTGCCCAGCAGCTTGCCGACCTGGGCATCCGAAAGCTCCGGGTGGTTGCGCACCAGCCAGGCAATGCCGTCCGGCTTGTCCTGGCGCTTTGCCATGGCGGTGTAGCGCGGCCCCTTGGTGCGCTCGGCGGCGCGCGGAACCACGGATTTCGCCATTTTGAGCCGGCCGGACGGATCGGACTCGCAGCGGGTGATCTCTTGCTGGGTCAGTTCGCCGGCGGCGATCGGGTCGCGGCCGATAATGCCGACGGCGACCTCGCCATCGGCCACCGCCTGCACCTCCAGCGCATGCATGTGGCAGAAGGCACCGATCTGTTCGAAGGTCAGGCCAGTGTTGTCGATCAACCACACGCAGGTGGCTTTCGGCATCAACGGTTGGTTCATGTCTCGTCCTCGCAACGGGCGGTCGGATCAGCCGGCGAAGCCGGTGGTCAGCAGGATCTTGCCGATGTGCTGGCTCGATTCCATCAATTCGTGCCCCTTGGCCGCTTCGGCAAGGGGGAAGCGCGTGTGGGTGACGGGCCAGCAGGCGCCGGTGGCGAACAGCGGCCAGCATTTTTCTTCCACCGCCCGGCAGATCGCCCCCTTCTCCGCGACGGCGCGCGACCGCAGCGTGGAGCCGGTGACGGTCAGATGCTTGCGGTGCACCAGGCCGAAATCCACCTGGCCGGGCCGGGTGCCCTCCATCAACGCGACGAAGCACAGCCGGCCCTCGCGCGCCAGCACTTCCAGTTCCCGCTGGATGTAGGAGCCGCCGACCATGTCCAGGATCACGTCGACGCCGCGGCCATCGGTGAAGTCCTTGCCGACGGCGACAAAATCCTCGGTCTTGTAGTTGATGGCGCGGTCGGCGCCGAAGCCGCGGCAGGCCTCGCACTTTTCCTCGGACCCCGCGGTCGCCAGCACCGGCGAGCCGAACGCCTTCGCCAGCTGGATCGACGTAAAGCCGATGCCGCTGGTGCCGCCCTGGATCAGGAACACCTCGCCCGGCTTCAGGCGCGCGCGCTCGAACACGTTGGTCCAGACGGTGCAGAAGGTTTCCGGCAGGCCGCCGGCCTCGACCAGGTCGACACCGGCCGGAACGGGCATGCATTGCGGCTCCGGCACGGCGACATACTCGGCATAGCCACCGCCGGCGAGCAACGCGCACACCCGATCCCCCACCCGCCAGCGGGTGCAGCCGGCGCCGGTGGCGACGACCACGCCGGAACATTCCAGGCCGGGAATGTCGGTGGCGCCGGGCGGCATCGGATACTTGCCCTCGCGTTGCAGCGTATCGGCGCGGTTGATGCCAGCGCCGGCGACGCGCACCAACACCTCGCCCGCGGCCGGTTCGGGCACGGGACGGGTGGCCGGCACCAGATGATCCGGCCCGCCGGGGGTCGGAATTTCGATAGCAGTCATGGTCGCGGGAATCGCCATCGGATCCCAGCTCCTTCCATTGCGCTTGCGATTTCGGGAGAATTGATCACTTGTAGTGCGATGTGCGACCGGGATCAAGACACTGCCGCGGCCCTGGCCCGATTGGCCGCGGAATGGCGCAGGCTGGAAGTCGAGGGCGAAGACTTGCGGGCCGAGGCGGAAGCCTGGCGCCGGCGCCTGCTGGCGGACGCGGACCGGCTGGGCCTGGGCGATGCGATTCGCCGGCGCGGCCGGGAAACCTGAGGCGTCTCCCCCCGTGCGGGGTGTCCCGGCCGCTGCGGAGCCGGGGGCCGGGATCGGCCGGGGGTGCGAACACCGGTGCGGGCGGTGTTCGAAGGAGGGCACCGGCCCCGGACGGCGGCTCCGCCACCTCCGGGGATCAATCCCCTAAAGCCCCGTGATTCCCGGACGCTGCGGAGCGGAGGGCCGGGATCGGCTGGCGGGTGCGAATACCGGCACGGGCGGTGTTCGATGGAGGGCACCGGCGCCGGACGGCGGCTCCGCCACCTCCGGGGAACAATCCCCTAAAGCCCCGTGTGTCCCGGCCGCTGCGGAGCGGTGGGCCGGGATCGGCCGGCGGGTGCGAACTCCGCGCGGGCGGTGTTCGAAGGAGGGCACCGGCCCCGGATGGCGGCTCCGCCACCTCCGGGGAACACCGTTCCTTACCCTTGCAGTTCGCTCCTGCCCCTTCCGATTCGCCCCGTACCCGTCGGCTCACCCTTCCAGGGCGATGACGCTGAGCAGGCGGCCATAGTCGGGCTCGCCATTCAGCACGCTGCGGCGATAGCTGAAAAACCGTTCCGGGTCGGCGACCGTGTCGGCGGCGAGATCGTGCACCCGCACCAGACCCAGCCGCCGCAGTTTCGCCGCCAGATAGCCTGGCAGGTCGAAATGGGCGCGCGCAGCCCCCTCCGGGCGACAGAAAAACCGGGCCGTGTCGGCCCGCTCGCCCAGGAAATGCGCCGGGAATTCCGGGCCGACCTCGTAACTGGCTGCGCCGATGGTCGGGCCGATGGCGGCGGCGACGCGATGGCGACGAGCGCCGAGCGTCTCCATGGCTGCCAGGGCCGCCTCCACCACGCCGAAGCGGGCGCCGCGCCAGCCGGCATGAGCGGCGGCCACCACCCGCGCCGCGGGATCGCACAACAGGACCGGGGCGCAATCGGCGGTCAGCACGCCGACCGGCAGGCCCGGCCGGTCGGTGACGACGGCGTCGACCTTGCGGCCCGCGATATCGTCGGGGCCGCGCGCGATCAGGGCGCGGGCGCTGTGGACCTGGTGCGGCGTCGCCAGCGTCTCCGCGGCGAATCCGAGCGCCGCCATGGCGCGGGCGCGGTTGGCCCGGACGGTCTCGGCATCGTCGGCCGAGCCGAAGCCGCAATTGAGGCCGCGATAAATGCCATCGCTCGCGCCCTCGCCCCGGGTGAAGAAGGCATGGCGGAGGCCGGGAACAGCGGCCAAGGGCAGGGCGGTCAGGTACATGGGCGCCATCCTTCTCGGTCAGGCTTCGAAACCGGCCGGCACCGGGTCGTCCGGCCCAGTGAGCGCCAGCACGCGAAAACTCTCGCCCATGGCGGCCGCGTCGGTCAGGCGGTAGAGCGCCGTGTCCAGCTCGCGCTTCTGGGCCGGGGTGGCACGGGCGACGAGCCCGGCGTGCCGCGCCTCGATGCCGAGCGCGCGCAGATACGCCCCCTGCCCGACCGGCCCGTGCGCTTTCGCGCCGGCCGCCACGGCGGCCGCGGCGAGGGCCGCAAAGTCGACGCCGGCGGACAGGTCCACCTGCCCCAGGCCCTCCAGCGGTGCGGCGCGGCGGTGACGGGAGATCCCGCGCAGGCTGGTCTGGCCGGGACGGTTGTCGTAGTCGACGATCAGCGCGAGCCCCCCTTGAAGCGCCAGCCGCTCGCCGATGCGCGCGGCCCAGTCCAGCGAGTCCGGCGAGTGTTCCCAGACCTCGCCCTCCGGCAGGCCTTCGGCGGCAACCAGGGGGCCGAGCGCGTCGTGGAAGCCGCGTGCGTCGTCCCAGGCGATCAGGCGTTCGCGCCAGCCGTCCTCGACCCGCAGGAATTGCTGGATCGGCAGCGCGTCGAAGAACTCGTTGGCGAGCAGGAACAGGGGGGCTGCGCGCGCCGGCAGGTCCGGCTGCCAGGCGACGCGATGACCGTGGCCCTTGAGCCGCTCCGCCTGGGCCTGCGAAAGCGCCGGGCTCGCCTCGATCATCGTCACCCGGAGGCCGGCATAGAAGCCGGGCGCGGCGCGCTGCCAGGTGCGGAGCGCATCCGCCATGAGCACGCCGCGGCCGGGACCGAGTTCGACCACGTCGACCGGCAGCGGCGCCCCCATGCGCTGCCACTGGTCGGCAATGGCGAGCGCCAGCAGCTCGCCGAACATCTGGCTGATTTCCGGGGCGGTGACGAAATCGCCGCCGCTGCCAAAGGGCTGCTGCGACTGGTAATAGCTCTCCGGCAGGCCGGCATTGGCGAGGCGCATCAAGGCCGCCAGCGAGATCGGCCCCTGCGCTTCGATCACGCGACGGGCCAGCGCCTCGACCGGGTTCGCGGTCATGAACCGCTCACCGGCGCCCGGCGGGCGGCGTAGACGATGATCCCGAGCCCCACCAGGATCATCGGCAGCGACAGGATCTGCCCCATGGTGACATGGCCGAAGACAAAGCCCAGATAGGCGTCCGGCTCACGGAACATCTCGCCGACGCTACGGGCCAGACCATAGCCCGCCAGGAACACGCCGATCAGCAGGCCCGAATGGCGGCGAATGCGCTCGCGATGCACCAGCACCGCCAGGATCAGGAACAGCAGCAACCCTTCCATGGCCGCTTCGTACAACTGGCTCGGATGGCGCGGCAACGGGCCGCCGTTCGGGAACACCATGCCGACGCTGGCGTCCGTCACCCGGCCGTACAACTCCCCGTTCACGAAATTGGCGAGGCGTCCCAGCAACAGGCCGATCGGGCCGCAGCAGGAAATCAGGTCGCCGACACGCCAGGGGCTGAGCCCGCGCTGACGGCAGAACCAGAGGCCGGCGACCACCACCCCCAACAGCCCGCCGTGAAACGACATGCCGCCATGCCAAAGCTGGGCGATCTCCAGCGGGTGATCCAGATAATAGGACGGCTTGTAGAACAGCACATAGCCGAGCCGCCCGCCCAGGATCACCCCGAACGCCATCCACACCAGCAGGTCGTCCGCATGGGCCCGCTCCAGCGTGCGCGGCGGCAGCCGGCCCAGATGCAGCAGATAGCGCCAGGCCAGCAGCAGGCCGACAATATAGGCCAGCGCGTACCACCGGATCTGGAAAAATCCCAGGTCGACCGCGACCGGGTCGATGGCCGGAAATGTCAGGGAAAAGAGCATGGGCGCCTGCCTCGGGTGCGCGGATGGGTTGGCTCTAGCAAACCGGGGCGCCGCTGCCAACGCGGCTTCATCCCGCGGCGTGGCACAAAACCCGGAAACCGCACACGCCGTTAGGCGCCGGTTAACCATTTCGGCGCATAGTTAACACCGTCAGATGAAGGGTTTCATCTGGTGCTTCTTTGACGCCTCCCTGTTACCTTGGGCCGCCTCGTGCGGCCCATTTTTTTGGGCGCCTTCCCGCGAACGAAGCAGCGAAAGACGCTTGCGCCATGGCCGAACCCCTGCCGACCCGCGCCGACTACCGGCATTTCCTGCCCATTCAGACCCGGTGGAACGACATGGACCGCTACGGCCATGTCAACAACATGGTCTATTACGGCTATATGGACACGGTGGTGACCGACTTCATCATCCGCCATGGCGGGCTGGATACGGCGGTCTCGCCCGTGGTGGGCCTCGTGATCGAGAGCCAGTGCCGCTATCACCGCCCGATCGGCTTCCCCGCCGTGATCGAGGCCGGCCTGCGCGTTGGCAAGCTCGGCAATTCCAGCGTGCGCTATGAGGTGGGGATTTTCACGGCCGGCGACGACGCCCTCGCCGCCCACGGCCACTTCGTTCACGTCTACGTCACCCGCGCCGACAACCGGCCGACGCCGATCCCGATGCCAATCCGCACGGCACTGGAGCCGCTGGTGGTGGCATAGACCGCCTGCCGTTGACGGGCGGTCGTTGACGGGCGGTCGTTGACGAGCCGAACAAACGAACCTGTTTCCTGGACGGTGCGGAGCGCCGGTTCGGGGCTAAACACTTAGCAGCGTGCGAATACGGGTGGCGGCGGTGTTCGGAGGAAGACGCAGGTCCCGGTTCACCGCTCCGCGGCGGCCGGGAAACACCGGGTCCGAATCCTCCGGCCGCCGCCGGGATCACACGTCCAGATTTGCCACTTTCAGCGCGTTTTCCTGGATGAAATTGCGGCGGGGCTCGACCTGGTCGCCCATCAGGGTGGAGAAAATCTCCCCCGCTTCCTCCGCGTGGCCGATCCGCACCTGGAGCATCGAGCGCACATCCGGGTCCAGCGTGGTTTCCCAGAGCTGTTCGGGGTTCATCTCCCCCAGCCCCTTGTAGCGCTGGAAGCTGATGCCCTTGCGCCCGGCCGCAATCACCCCTTCCAGCAGCCCGACCGGCCCGACCACGCGCTGCTCCTCGCCCTTGAGCGACAGAATGGCCGGTTGCTCATAGACGTCCTGCAACTCGGCCGAGCGCATGTCGAGGCGCTGGGCCTCCTGGCTTTCCAGCAGGCGCCGCGAGAAATGATAGCGCCGGTCGTACCCGCCCTTGGTGTGGGTGAAGTCCAGCCCGCCGTCCGGGCCGGCAAGGCCGTTCCAGCCCCGGTCGCGCTCGGCTTCCAGCGAATCCATGCGCCGGGCGAGTGCGGCCGCGGCCTCCCCGGCCCGGGCCTCGTCCGCGAGTGCGGCCGCGTTCAGGACGCCGGCAATCGCCGCCTGCTCCACCAGCCGTTCCGAGCCGACCTCGCGGCCGAGCGAGGCGACGCGGGCGCGCACCCGCACCGCATCCTGCACCAGTTCCGCCAGATCGCCGCCGGCGCGCTGGTGGCCGTTCGCCAGCGTCAGCACCGCCTCTTCCAGGCCCGAATCGATGAAGAACTGGTCCAGTTCGGCCTCGTTCTTCAGATAGCGCAGCGTGCGCCCGCCCCGCTTCACCTGGAACAGCGGCGGCTGGGCGATGTAGAGATAGCCGCGCTCGATCAGTTCCGGCATCTGGCGATAGAAAAAGGTCAGCAGCAGCGAGCGGATGTGGCTGCCGTCCACGTCCGCGTCGGTCATGATGACGATCTTGTGGTAGCGCAGCTTCTCGATATTGAAGTCGTCGCGGCCGATACCGGTGCCGAGGGCCGCGATCAGCGTGCCGATTTCGGCGCTCGACAGCATTTTGTCGAAGCGCGCCCGCTCCACGTTCAGGATCTTGCCGCGCAGGGGCAGGATCGCCTGGAAGCCGCGGTCGCGCCCCTGCTTCGCCGAGCCGCCGGCGCTGTCGCCCTCGACGATGAAGAGTTCGGCCAGCGCCGGGTCGCGCTCCTGGCAATCGGCCAGCTTGCCCGGCAGCGAGGTCACGTCCAGCGCGCCCTTGCGGCGGGTCAGTTCGCGGGCCTTGCGGGCCGCCTCGCGCGCCGCCGCGGCCTCGACCACCTTGGTGACGATGATCTTGGCCTCGCTCGGATGCTCCTCGAACCACTGGTTCAGCGTGTCGTTCATGATCGACTCGACCGCGGGCCGCACCTCGGAGGACACCAGCTTGTCCTTGGTCTGGGACGAGAATTTCGGGTCCGGCACCTTGACCGACAGCACGCAGGTCAGCCCCTCGCGGGCGTCGTCGCCGGTCAGCGACACCTTTTCCTTCTTGGCGATGCCGGAAGACTCGGCATAGCCGTTCACCTGCCGGGTCAGCGCACCGCGGAAGCCGGCCAGATGGGTGCCGCCGTCGCGCTGCGGGATGTTGTTGGTGAAGCACAGCATGGTTTCGTGGAAACTCTCGTTCCACTCCAGCGCCGCCTCGACCGCGACCCCGTCCTTTTCGGCGGTGACGTAAATCGGCCCCGGGTGAATGGCGGTGCGGTTGCGGTCGATGTATTCGACATAGGCTTTGAGGCCGCCGTCGTAATGCATTTCGACCTCCTGCCCGTCCAACTGGCGCGCATCCTTCAGGATCAGCCGCACGCCGGAATTGAGGAAGGCCAGTTCGCGCAACCGGTGTTCCAGGGTCGCGAAGTCGAAATCGGTCTTGGTAAAGGTCTCGTGCGACGGCAGGAAGGTGACTTCGGTGCCGCGCTTGCCGTCGGCCGCGCCGGCGACCGCCAGCGGCGCCTCCGCCTCGCCGTGGCGGAAGCGCATGGCGTGCTCGTGGCCGTCGCGCCAGATGCGCAGGTCCAGTTGCGAGGACAGCGCGTTGACCACCGACACGCCGACGCCATGCAGGCCGCCGGACACCTTGTAGGAATTCTGGTTGAACTTTCCGCCCGCGTGGAGCTGGGTCATGATGACCTCGGCGGCGGAGACCCCTTCCTCCTCGTGGATGTCGGTCGGGATGCCGCGGCCATTGTCGCGCACGGTGACGGAGCCGTTGGCGTTCAACACCACCTCGACCCGGTCGCAATAGCCGGCCAGCGCCTCGTCGATGGCGTTGTCGACCACCTCATAGACCATGTGATGCAGGCCGGAGCCGTCATCGGTGTCGCCGATATACATGCCCGGGCGCTTGCGCACGGCCTCCAGGCCACGCAGCACCTGGATCGAGCCGGCGCCGTAATCGTCGTTGTCGCCGTGGGTCGGGGTCTGCTCGTCGCTCATGAGGGCGCGGCTCCTGTGGTGGGGGTCACGTGGCCGTCGGCCACACGGAAATATTGGGCGGATTCGCCCAGGGGTTCGAACAAGGCGGGCTCGGTGCCGGTCAGCCAGACCTGGGCCCCGCTCTCCAGCAGACGGCGGTAGAGCGCCTCCCGCCGGCCGGGGTCCAGATGGGCCGCGATCTCGTCCAGCAGCACCAGCGGCTGCGCGCCGCGCTCCGCCGCGGTCATCCGGGCGGACGCGAGGATCAGGCCGATCAGCAACGCCTTTTGCTCGCCGGTGGAACATTGCGCCGCCGGCACGTCGCGGCCGGCATACCAGACCGCCATGTCGGAGCGATGCGGCCCCAGCGACGTCTGGCCGGTGGCGGCGTCGTCGCGGCGGTTGCGCTGCCAGGCTTCGGCCAGGCGATCCTCGACGGCCAGCGCCGGGTGGTCGGCCAGCCACTGCTCGACGTCGCCGACCGCGGCAATCCGCGGCGTCGGGAACGGCCCCTCATCCCCCTCCGCCGCGGCCCTGTCGAGCCGGCGGGCGAGGTCGAGGCGGCCGGCGGCAATGGCGACGGCGCGCTGGGCCAGCGTGCGTTCCAGGGCATCGAGCCAGGCGGGGTCGCCGCCGTCCGCCAACAGGCGCTGGCGCTGGCGCCGGGTGTTCTGATAGGCGGTGACGCGCCCGGCATGGGCCGGGTCGGCACCGAACACGAGCCGGTCGAGGAAGCGGCGGCGTTCCTCCGCCCCGTCCAGGAACAGCCGGTCCATCTGCGGCGTCAGCCAGACCGCGGCGCAATAGGGCGCCAGAGCCGTCTGGCCGCGCGCCTGCTTGCCGTCGATCCGCACCTGGCGACGGGCCTCGCCGGTCACGACGCCGGTGCCGAGATCCACGGGCCCGCCGGGCGTCTCCACCGCAGCGGCGACACCCCAGGCGCCATCGGATGCACTATGGGGCGGCAGGTCTTCCAGCCGGGCATTGCGCAGGCCGCGGCCGGGGGTCAGCAGCGAGACCGCTTCCAGCAGGTTGGTCTTGCCGGCGCCGTTCGCGCCGGTCAGCACCACCGGCCGGCCGTCCAACTCCAGGCGCAGGCTCGCATAATTGCGGAAATGCGTCAGCACCAGCCGACGAACCGCCAGCCGCACGGCAGCGACGGGCGAATCGGTGGCAGAAGACGTGTCGGCGAAGGCTGCGCCGCTCTGCGGCATCCGGTGGGCCCTCGTGGTTGCTAAACCCGCATCGGCATCAGCACGTACAACGCGCTGGCATCGGCCTGATCGCGGATGATCGTCGGTGCCGCCGCATCGGCCAGGGCCAGTTCCGCCGTATCGCCCTCGATCTGCTGGGCGATGTCCAGCAGGTAGCGGGCAT
This sequence comes from Alphaproteobacteria bacterium, assembly GCA_020638555.1. Lineage (NCBI taxonomy): Bacteria > Pseudomonadati > Pseudomonadota > Alphaproteobacteria > Alphaproteobacteria bacterium. Next base: position 419,348 of record JACKII010000003.1, read on the forward strand.
TGAACCCGATCTCCATGGCGCCCGCCCCGTACTCGACTTCGAGTTCCTCGTTGGCGGTGCCGGAATCGGCGCTGGAGGCGGACAGCGTCAGGGTGTTGTCGTCGATCGCCAGCTTGACCGCGCGCGACCGCTCGGTCGAGATGGTGGCGACGCGGTCCACGGCCTCGCGAAACGCCTGGCAATCCACGGCCAGGGTCTTGTCGTTGCCCTGGGGAATGACGCGCTGATAGTCGGGGAAGGTGCCGTCGATCAGCTTCGAGGTCAGTTCGACCGGCCCGAACACGAAGTGAATCTTGGTCTCGCTGACCGTGACCTGCACCTCGTCCGTGGCATCGTCGAGCAGCTTGCGCACCTCGCCCACGGCCTTGCGCGGCACGATCACGCCCGGCATGCCGGCCGCGCCTTCCGGCAGGGGAATTTCCACCCGCGCCAGGCGATGGCCGTCGGTGGCGACGGCCCGGAGCACGGCCACGCCTTCGTTCTCGGCCTCGTGCAGATAGATGCCGTTCAGGTAATAGCGGGTTTCCTCGGTCGAAATGGCGAACCGGGCCCGGTCGATCAGGCTGCGCAGGTCGCGCGCCGCCACCTTGAAGGTGTGGCCCTGCTCGCCGCCGGCCAGCACGGGAAACTCCTCCTCCGGCAGGGAGGCCAGCCCGAAGGTGGAGCGCCCGGCCCGCAGGGTGAGCTGGCCGTCCTTGGCGGTCGAGTCCAGTTCGACCTGCGCCCCTTCCGGCAGCTTGCGCGCGATGTCGTAGAGCATATGCGCCGGCGCGGTTGTCGCGCCGGCCCCGGCCACGGCAACCTCGGTTTCCTCGACAATCGACAGGTCCATGTCGGTGGCGGTGAGCGAAAGTTTGCCGTCCTCCGCCGCGAGCCGGATATTGGCCAGGATCGGTATGGTATTGCGCCGCTCGACCACGCTCTGGGCATGGGCCAAGGCCTTCAGAAGAGCTGCGCGCTCGATCGTTACTTTCATCGCCGAACCAATACCAATCCGTTGCGCTTATCCCGCACACACCCGCCACCACAGAGGCCACACCCCCGGAGAGCAGGGACAGGAAGTATAACAGGACCTAGGGCGATTCCAAGCGCGATACCAGCCCGCAAACGCGGTCTCGCGCCAGGCGTCAGAGCACCGCGTGGCGTGCGCGCGCCCCGCGCTCGATCGCCGCTGCCGGCAAACGCCCCACCCGCAGCTCGTGGCGGATGATTTCCAGCAGCCGCAACTCCTCCTGCTCGATATGGCCGTCGGCCACGGCGACGTCGCAGGCGAGCGCATAGGCGGTCTCGCGCAGCTTCTCGGGCAAGCCCTCGCGCACCAGGGCAAGGGTCGTGTCCAGGCCGTCCTCTTCCTGCAACAGGTCGGTGCAGGACGCCGCCAGAGTGGCCAGATGCTCCGGATCGAAGTCGCGGAACACCGGCAGGTGCGTCACGATATTGCCGATCTGCGAGAGTTCGGCGTCGGTCATGTCGCCATCGGACGCCGACACCAGCACCATGACATAAATCAGCGCGGTGTGGTGGTTGATGATGGAAGGCTCGGACATCGGACGGAAACTTTCCGGTTCGGGGTTGTTCGCAATCGGAACGCATAAAAGGGTTTAAGGGCCGAAGGTCAACCCGACCCGGGCGAAATCACCCCCTTTGCGGCCAGAAACCGCTCCACCATCTCTGCCGCCTCCGCCAGCCCGACCCGGCTGACCACCGCTCCGTCCGGAAAGGCCGTCGCCAGTCGGGACGGCAGGGCGGAGTCCAGCAACACGAACACGCCCGCATCGCCCTCGCGCCGGATCAGGCGGCCGAAGCCCTGGCGCAGGCGCAGGCGGGCGATCATGTCGTCATAGCGCGGACCGCCGAACGCCTTGCGGCGCGCCTTGTGCAGGATGTCGGGCCGCGGCCAGGGCAGCCGGTCGAACACGATCAGCCGCAGCGAGCGGCCGGGCACGTCCACGCCGTCCCGCACGGCGTCGGTCCCCAGCAGGCAGGCGTCTTCCTCCGCCCGGAAAATGTCGACCAGGCTGGCGGTGTCGAGCTTGTCGACATGCTGGGCCAACAAGGGGATGCCCGACGCCTCCAGCGGCCCGGCGAGACGCTGATAGACCGCACGCAGGCGATGGATGGCGGTGAAAATGCCGAGCGCCCCGCCGTGGCTGGCCTGGAACAGCACGCGGTAGGCCGCCGCGACCTGGTCGGCATCGGTCTTGCGCACATCGTTCACCAGCAGGATGCGCGTGTTCTCCGCATAGTCGAAGGGCGATGTCATGGCCGCGCGGATGGGGTGGACCGCCAGATGGGACGCGCCCACCCGCGTTTCGGCGGCCAGCCAGTCGGTCTCGTCATTGCCGCTGGAATCGCGGAGCGTGGCGGAGGTGATGACCGCGCCGTGGGAGGATTCCACCACGGCCTTGGCAAACGGAATGGCGGGGTCGAGCCAGTGGCGGTGCATGCCGACATCGCGCTCCTGCCCGCCGACGCGGTCGAGCTGGAACCAGTCGACATATTGCTCCACCGGCTCCTCCTGCAACGAGGTGAGCATGTCGGACCAGGCCGCCACCTGGTGCTCGCCGCGGCGGGTGAGCGTGCGGGCAATGCTTTCGATGCGCTGGCGGGTGGACGTGTCCAGGTCGTCGGCCTCGTCGTCCAGGCGATGCAACAGGATCTGGCGCAGCTTGGCGAGCGGCTGCCGGATCTTCTCCAAGGCGCTGGCAAGGTCGCGGGCGGCCTCCAGCAGGCCTTCCACCGGCGGCCGGGCGTTGCATTCCAGACTGAACGGCCCGGACGTGCTGGGCGCCCGCGCCCGCACCTGCTGACGCACCTTGGCCAGAAACGCCTCGGCCGGGCCGTGCGACTGGTCGTCGGTCAGGCGTTGCAGCCAGCCGTCGCCCGGCAGTGCGCGCGCGGCGTGGAGGGTGCCGTCCAGCAGTTCGGCCGCCTCCTGCTCACCGGGCAGCAGGTCCTCGATGCGGCGGCGCAGGCCACGGGCACGGCTGCCGCTGGAGCCTTCGGCGCCCAGCATCCAGCGCCGCAGTTCACTCGCCTCGCGCCCGGTCAGTTCGGCGGCGAAGGCGCTGTCGGCGGCATCGAAGACATGGTGGCCCTCGTCGAACACATAGCGGCTCGGCAGAAAGCCGTCGTCGAGGCCACCCAGCGCCGCCTGGGCCATGACCAGGGCGTGGTTGGCGATGACGATATCGGCCCGGCGGGCGGCCCGGACGCTCGCCTCGATGAAACAGCGCCGGTAATGGGGACAAGCGGCGTAGATGCACTCGCCGCGCCGGTCGGCGAGGCCGATGGTCAGGCGCGGACCGGCCAGGTCGATCAGCCAGGCCGGCAAGTCGCCGCCGACCATGTCGCCGTCGCGGGTGGCACCGATCCAGCGTGCCATCAGGCCGAGGCCGATCGCATCCGGCCCCTGGGCGAACAGCGTGCCGGTCGCTTCCTCGTAGTTGAGAAGGCAGAGATAGTTCTCCCGCCCCTTGCGCACCACGACCCGGGCGCGCTTGTCCGCCGGCAGCGGGAACAAACGGTCGAGTTCCCGGTCGATCTGCTGTTGCAGGTTGCGGGTGTAGGTCGAGACCCAGACCGGCGCGCCGTTGACCTCCGCCCACAGGCTGGCCGGCGCCAGATAGCCGAGCGTCTTGCCGATGCCGGTGCCGGCCTCGGCCAGCACCAGATGCGGCTGGTCCTCGAACTCCCGCGGCTGGAAGGCGGCGGTGACCGCATCGGCATAGTCCGCCTGGCTCGGCCGCTGCTCCGCGTTCGGCCCCAGCAATTCGATCAGCCGGCGGCGGGTGTCGGCCGGGTCGATCGGGTCGGTCCCGGGCGCGCCGTCGGGCGAGCGTTCCTCCCAGGGCGCACGGCGCTCCCAGGCCTGCATGGCATGACGGGCGCGGCCGGAGAGATTGCCGCTGGGCAGACCGGTGCGCTCCAGCACCATCGGCCCCCAGATCCAACCGCCCCGCGCCATCTGCCAGGCGAGCGGCGCCAGGGTCGGGTCCGTGTCGGCGGCGATAGCCTGCAACAGCGCGCCGGCCGCATCGCGCAAGGTCAGGGCCTCGTCGGCGGGCGAGCGCGGCTTCGCCATGCCCAGCGCCTCGGCGAGCCCGGCAGGCGTCGGCAGGCAGGCATGGGCCGGGCGGGCGAAGGCGTAGAGTTCCAGCACGTCATAGGCCCGCAGCTCCTGCAAGCGCAGGCGCTGGGCCGTGTTGCCGCGGTGACAGACCAGGGGCGGTGCGGCCAGCGCGCGGGCCTGGGCCTGCGACAGGGTCAGCGTCTCCGGCGCCCCGTCCGCCGGTAGCCACAGGGCGCTGCGCACGCCGCAGACCAGCACGGGCTGGGACGCCAGACGGACCGGACCCGTCTCCGGCTCGGCGGAGGTCGGCTCGCTCATGATCGGCCGGCGATCGCCGATTGCGGGGGAACGCGCTTCATTCCCGCACAGTGCCGCGGGCTTGCCATGGGATGCAACGGTTTGCTGGCGAGGCCGGTCAGATTCCCTGGGCTTCCCACACTTCGTCCAGGCGCAAGAGCATGGCCTCGCAGGTCTCCCGCACCTCCGGCGCGATATCCGGCGCCGCGCGTTTGCCGATCGAACGGGCATGCGGAACCGAGGCCATCAGCGATGTCAGCGGCACCCCAACCAGATCCGCAAGCGGACGAATGACCCGCAGGGGATCGGTGACCAGCGATTCATAGCGCACCAGCGCCACCCGCGAATTCCGGTCGAACTGCTGGTCGAAGAAGAACTGATGGCGCAGACACCAGAACCAGGCGTTGCAGGTCGCGTCGTTCCAATCCGGCCGATATTGCGAGCGCAAATGCGCAAGGGTTTCGTCGCTGGTGTTTTTGCCTCGCCACTCGGCCGCGTCGGAGCCGTCCCGCACGATGTCGTCGATGCCGTTGCGATGGCCCGGCCAGTGCTGGAGGATCGAATTCACGCAATCGTCGTAATGACGATACATCCACATCGCCCCGCTGCCGGGGAAGAGGTCCATCAATTCCCGCAGGCGATGGCCATCCTGCAACGCCTTGACCATGACGCACTTTGCGGGCGAGGCATGCACCAGGGACGCAATGACGTCATTGCCTTTCAGCAGGAAATTGGTGTTCATCCGCGAGTCGTTTTCGCGGAACACCTCGGTCTTGCCGCTCCATTCGAACACGTCCAGCGCCATGTTCGTGCCGGATCGCGGGAACCCGGACAGGAAAGTAACGGTCTTGTCCCTGGGTTCGTGCTTCGGTTCGGTGATGGGTTGCGTGACGTGTTTGAGCCTGACAAACACCCGACGAGCGTATGGCTGAATCCGATCAAACACGCGCATCAACACCCTCTCCACGCCGGACGCCATTGGCCCAACGGGTTGAAACCCGCTGCCCTATCCGGACCGCCCACGGTTGCATAGTCCCTTCCGTTCTGTACACGCCTGTGCCGATCACCTCAATTGCGGCCCACCTGTTAAAAGGCCGCACAGTTCCGGTGTCGCGTCGGAATGATTGACCCCAACACCTGGGCTTTCTACCTAGTAGCGCCCGTCAGCCCCATGTTGCATTAACAGGAACATCTACCATGTCGGACATCCGTTCCGCCGCCCTCACCGCCCGCGCCTGGCCGTTCGAGGAAGCGCGCAAGGTGGTCAAACGCCTGGGCGGTTCGGTGCCGGCCAAAGGGTATGCGCTGTTCGAGACCGGCTACGGCCCTTCCGGCCTGCCGCATATCGGCACGTTCGGCGAGGTGGCGCGCACCAGTATGGTGCGGCGCGCCTTCCGCGAGCTTTCCGACATCCCGACGGAACTCTTTGCGTTTTCCGACGATATGGACGGCCTGCGAAAGGTGCCGGGCAATGTGCCGAACCAGGAGATGTTGGCCCAGCATCTCGGCAAGCCGCTGACGCAGGTGCCGGACCCGTTCGGCACGCACGAGAGCTTCGGCCATCACAACAATGCCCGCCTGCGCGCCTTCCTGGACAGTTTCGGCTTCGCCTACACCTTCCAGAGCGCCACCGAATGCTACACCTCGGGCCGGTTCGATGCCGCGCTGTTGCAGGTGCTGCGCCATTACGATGCCGTGATCAACGTGATCCTGCCGACGCTGGGGCCGGAGCGGCGGGCGACCTATTCCCCGTTCCTGCCGATCTGCCCGCGCACCGGCATCGTGTTGCAGGAACCGATCGTCGCCCACGATGCCGACGCCGGCACGGTCACCTATCGCGACCCGGACAACGGCCGGTTGCAGGAGGTGCCGGTCACCGGCGGCCACTGCAAGCTGCAATGGAAGGCCGACTGGGCCATGCGCTGGTACGCGCTGGAGGTCGACTACGAGATGAGCGGCAAGGACCTGATCGACTCGGTCAACCTGTCGTCGAAGATCTGTCGCATCCTGGGCGGGCGCCCGCCGGAAGGCTTCACCTACGAACTGTTCCTGGATGACAGGGGCGAGAAGATCTCCAAGACCAAGGGCAACGGCCTGGCGGTCGAGGAGTGGCTGAAATACGCGCCGCCGGAGAGCCTGTCCCAGTTCATGTTCCAGAAGCCGCGGGCGGCGAAGAAGCTCTATTTCGACGTCATCCCCAAGGCCATGGACGAGTACCGCACCTGGATCGAGAAATATCCGGGCCAGGACGAAGCGCAGCGGCTGGAAAACCCGGTCTGGCACATCCATGCGGGCCAGCCGCCGGCGCCGGAGGTGGATCTGTCCTTCGGCATCCTGCTGAACCTGGCCAGCGTGGCGAATGCCGAAGACAAGAGCGTGCTCTGGGGCTTCATCTCGCGCTACCGGCCCGCGGCGACGCCCGAGACGGCCCCCCTGCTCGACCGGATGGCCGGCTATGCGGTGCAATATTACCAGGACTTCGTGAAGCCCGCGAAACAGTACCGCGCGCCGAGCGAAGCCGAGCGGGCCGCGCTGGTCGATCTGCGCGCCGCCCTGGCCGCGGCGCCCGCAGACGCCGACGCCGAGGCGTTGCAGAACATCGTCTACGAGATCGGCAAGCGACACGGGTTCGAAAACCTGCGCGACTGGTTCAAGGCCCTGTACGAGACCCTGTTGGGCCAAAGCCAGGGCCCGCGCATGGGATCGTTCATCGCGCTCTATGGCCGCGACGAGACCATGGCGCTGATCGACCGGGCGATGGCGGGCCATGCCGGCCAATAGCGGGAATTGCGGACAGTCGGTGTAAGCCCGTCTTAAGGCGCATTTGGTTTGCTTCCGGCTGGTCCACGCGGGCACTCCCGGCCCGCCCATTGGCCGGGAGAAGCTTACCGTGTCCGGCGACGCTCCGATCATCATCATCAAGAAAAAGAAGGCTGGCCATGGCCACGGCCATCATGGCGGTGCCTGGAAGGTCGCCTATGCCGATTTCGTCACGGCGATGATGGCGTTCTTCCTGCTGATGTGGCTGCTGAACGCCACCACGGAAAACCAGCGCAAGGGTCTGGCCGACTATTTCGACCCGCGCATCCCCATCAGCCGGGTCTCCGGCGGCGGCACGGACATGTTCGGCGGCTCCTCGATCTTCAGCAAGGAGCGGCTGGCCCAGAACGGAATCGGCGGCATCGCCACGCGCAACTCCACCAGCAAGAAATCGCCGGTGAGCCGCGACGAGGACCCGCCGCCGGAGGCCCAGTTCGAGGCCGCGCACCGGGTCGACCTGCGCCGCCAGCCGGGCGATGTCCGCGACAGCGAGGTGCAGGGCGACGCCCGACCGTTCGACCCCGATGGCGAATCCGTCACCGCGAAATACCGGCGGACCCCGCCCGGCGACCCCGAAAATGAAACGGTCGCCGCGGAGACCGCGGGAACATCCGGCCCGGAGGGAGGCGTCACGGATACGGGAACGGCCCAGCCGGGAACCGAAGGCCAGGCCGAAACACTGGCCGAAGCCATCACCCAGAAGGTGCACGAGCGCGCGGATTATCAGGGCCTCGACCGGCATCTGATCTTCAAGGTGACCGAGGAAGGGCTGCGGATCGAGGTGGTGGACCGGGACGGCGCACCGATGTTCGAATCCGGCGTCGCCGACGCCACGCCGCGCATGCAGGCGCTGTTGCAGGTCATCGCCGAAGTGCTGGCGGAAACCCCGAACAAGGTGGCCCTGACCGGCCATACCGATGCGATCCCGTTCGCCAGCGGCAGCCGCTATGGCAACTGGGAACTCTCCACCGACCGCGCCCAGGCCGCCCGCCGGCTGCTGGAGCGCTCCGGCATCGCGCCCGACCGCATCCAGCGGGTCGAGGGGCTGGCCGACACCGTGCCGCTCATCACCGACAATCCCGACGACCCGCGCAACCGCCGCATCGGCATCGTCGTCCTGCGCGGCGACCGATAGACCGCCGCATCGCCCGTCTCGCCCATGGGTATCTCGGGATAACCATGCCCATTAGGTGGAATTTAAGGTCGCTCCGGCAAGCTTCCCTCATGCGCTGCGGTTGGCCTCCCGCCCTCCGCCGCGCCCGGGTTTCGCAACGATAGGGTGGATGGCCGATGAGTTTGGGCTCTTCATTGAACGCCGGGGTTTCGGGATTGAAGGCGAACGCCACGCGCCTCGCCACGATCTCCGAAAACATCGCAAACAACAGCACGGCGGGCTACAAACGGGTCGAAACCGATTTCTCGACCATCGTGCTGTCGGAAGACCAGCCGGGCGGCTTCACCGCCGGCGGCGTGGCGACGGATGTGCGCCGCTCGATCACGGAAAAGGGCCTGGTTCAGGCCACCAGCAACAGCACCGACATCACCATCAACGGCCGCGGCTATATCCCGGTCGCCAAATCGGTGACGCCGGAGGACTTGAACCCGTCCAGCGACGACTATCGCCTGGCGGTCACCGGTTCGTTCCGGCCGGACGTGAACGGCAATCTGGTCACCAACAGCGGTTACTTCCTGCTGGGCTTCCCGGTGGACCAGACCGGCGCGACGGTCGATCCCGCCATTGCCCGCAACAGCTTCGACTCGCTGGAAGTCGTCAATATCGGCGCCAGCGGCTTCACCGCGCGCCCGACCACGAGTATCGAGTTCGCCGGCAATCTGCCGGCCCAGGATACGGAATCCACCGGGTCCGGCGATGCGCGCGTGCTGCCGGTCGAGTATTTCGATGAGCTGGGCAACAGCGAAACCCTGACCCTGACCTTCACGCCGACCATTCCCGGCAGCGGCGCCTCCGGCAACTGGCAGATGACCGTGGTCGACAGTGCCGACGGTTCCACCGTCGGCGATCTGGACCTCCAGTTCCACCAGACCGGCAGCACGGCCGGCAGCCTCGATACCGTCACGGCCTCCACCGGCAGCTATGACCCGGCCACCGGCAAGCTGACGGTCACCGTGGCGGGCGGCAACGCCATCACCATCGACATCGGCACGCCGGACACTGGCGACGGGCTGGTGCAGTATTCGGGCGAATTCGCACCGCTGCGGATCACCAAGGACGGCGCCGGCTTCGGCAATGTGCTGCGGGTGGAGGTCAGCGAAGATGGCCTGGTCAACGCGATTTTCGACAACGGCCAGACCCTGCCGATCTACCAGATCCCCGTCGCCGACGTCATCAACCCGAACGGCATGCAACTGACCGACGGCAACATGTTTCAGCTGACGCGCGACAGCGGCGGCATGTTCCTGTTCGATGCCGGTCATGGTCCGGTCGGATCGACCATCGGCTATTCGCTGGAAAACTCCACCGTCGATATCGCGCAGGAACTGACGGCCCTGATTGAAACCCAGCGCTCCTACAGCTCCAACGCCCGGATCGTCACCACCGTCGACGAAATGTTGCAGGAAACCACCAACCTGAAACGCTAGCGGCCAACCGTCCGCCCCGGTGGCGGCCCAAGCCGGAGGTGCTGTCATGACCATCTCTAACGCCCTGTCCAACGCCCTGTCCGGGTTGCTGACCAACCAGCGCCAGGCGGATATCACCGCCCACAATATCGCCAACGCCACCACACCCGGCTTTTCCCACCGGGACGTGGAGGTGAATGCGCGGGTGATCGGCGGCGAGGGCGGCGGCGTGAAGGTCACCGCCATCCAGCGCCAGTTCGACCTGCTGCTGACCCGGGATTCCCGTGTCGGGCAGGCCCGGCTCGATTACCTGACCACCAGCGCCGACGCCTTCACCCGCGTGGCCGAGGCGCTGGGCGATGCCGATGCGATCAACGGCCTGCCGCAACTGTTCCAGAAGACCGAGGAAGCGTTCCGCGCGCTGGAAACGACGCCGGAATCGGTGCCGAGCCAGCAGGACACGCTGCGCTCGCTGCAACACCTGACCCGCGGCATCAACGAAGTGTCGGGGCAGTTCGCGCAAATGCGCGGCGACGCCGACGCCGCCATCGCCCGCGAAGTCAATGTCCTGAACCATTCGCTGCAACAGTTGGCGAAGGTCAACCGAGAGATCGCCGTGCGCACCACCAGCGGTGCCGACACGGCCGACCTGGAGGACCAGCGCGACCAGTTGATCGACGACGTCGCCCGCCGCGTTCCCGTGCGCGTGCTGCGCTCGGACGACAGCGGCACCGTCACCCTGCTGACCCACGAAGGCGTGCCGCTGCTGCAGGGCGCGGAGCCGGCAACGATCGCGTTCAACTCCCGCCCGGTCGTCAACACCGGCGAGGTCTACGATCCCACCGGCAGTGCCGGCCCCGGCTTCGTCGACGCGCTGTCGGGCCTGACCGTCGACGGTCGCGACATCGCCCCCGGCTCCGGCGATATTCAAAGCATCGGCGACGGTCTGATCGCCGGCCTGTTCCGGGTGCGCGATGAAATCGTGCCGGACGCGCTCGCCAAGCTGGACGCCGTCGCCTATGCCCTGACCGAACGCTTTCAGGACAGCGCCGTCGACCCGAGTCTGGGCGCGGGCGATACCGGCCTGTTCACCGACGCGGGCAATCGCCTGGACACCGGCGACCCGGCCGCCCTTGTCGGCCTGGCGAGCCGGATCGCCGTCAACGACGCGCTGGACCCGGCGGCGGGCGGCACGCTCTCGCGCCTGCGCGACGGCGCGGCGGCGGCAACCCCCGGCTATGCCGGCGACCCGGCCCAGGTGACCCGCTTCATCGCCGGCTTTGCCGACCCGACCGGCTATGCCCCCGCCTCCGGCCTGGCCGACAACTCGCTGGCGGCCGCCGCGCGCGAGTTTACCCAGCTCGCCCATCAGGACCGGACCGCCGCGACGAGCAACGCCACGGCGCAACAGGTCACCTACAAAACCGTCAGCGAACGCCGCCTCTCGCAGGCCGGTGTCAATGTCGACGAGGAATTGCAGAGGATCGCGCTCTACGAGCGCAGCTTCGCCGCCAACAGCCAGGTGATCCAGACCGCCACGCGCATGCTGGACGACCTGCTCGGCATCGTCCGCTAGGGAGCCCCGACCATGCTCGGCAACGCCAATCTGACGACGCAGGTGCTGTTCAGCCGCCTGCAATCCGACCTCGATCGCCTGCAAGGCCGGTTTGCCGACCGGGTGGGCGAGGTCGCCAGCGGCAAGCGCGCCGACCTGGCCGACCGGCTGGGCGATTCCGCGGCCTCCCTGTTCGGTCTCCAGGCCAGCCTGACCAAGGCGCAAGGCCATAGGGATCGCATCGGCGTGGTCGACACCCGCCTGAATGTGATGCAGAGCGCGCTGCAACAGGTGCGCGGCCTGACCGGCGGGCTGGAATACCAGAAAATCCTGGACGACGTCGCCAACACGCCCACCTTCGGCGCGCTGCAAAAGCAGGCGGCAACCGAGGCGATTTCCCGGACGCTCAGCACCCTGAACGCAGCCGTCGACGGCCGCTCGCTCTTCAGCGGCCTGGCCGTCGACACGCCGCCCATGCGGCTCGACAACGCCATGCTGAGCGATGTGGAGACGGTGGTGGCCACCCACGTCGCCGCCGCCGGTGGCCGGATCGAGACCGCCGCCCAGGTCGATGCGCTTCTGGCGGAAATCGGCAGCATGTTCGACGACACCCATGCCGACCCGGCCCTGCGGTTTACCGGCCAGATTTACCAGGGTGCGCCGGACGCAACCGAGGACCTGTCGGTCGACGACGGCACCGGCCGGGCGATCACCTATGGCGCCAAGGCCAGCGAGGACGGGATTCGCACGCTGCTGGAAGGCCTGCACCTGCTGGCCGCGGTGCAGAAGAACGACGGCCAGTTCGGCGATGCCGCCTATCGGCGCCTGGCGACGGCCACGGTCGGCATGATCGACACCGGTTCCAACAAGATTGTCGGCATCGAGGCCCGCCTGGGCCTGGTGCAATCCGACACCGCCAGCTTCCGCACCGAGCAACAGGCGACCGCCGCGCTGCTGGAGACCCGCATTTCCGCCCTGCAGGATGCGGACCCGTACGAGGCGGCGACCAAGCTGGCATCGCTGGAAACGCAGTTGCAGGCCAGCTATCTCGCCACGTCGCGCATTCTGCGCCTGTCGCTTGCCAACGTCCTCTGACCCGCGCGGAGCCACGGACACCCCATGCGTCGTCTCGCCGGCCTGCTGGCCTTGCTGGCCCTCACCCTCTGGGCACACGCGGCTCCGGTTCTGGCCGCGGAAGCGCGGATCAAGGATCTGGTGGATTTCCAGGGCGTGCGCGGCAACGACCTGGTCGGCTATGGCCTGGTGGTCGGCCTCAACGGCACCGGCGACAGCCTGCGCAATGCGCCCTTTACCGAGGAAGCGCTGGCCAATGTGCTGGAACGCCTGGGCGTCAACGTCCAGGGCGAGAATTTCCGCCCCCGCAATGTCGCCGCGGTGCTGGTGACCGCCTCCCTGCCGCCGTTTGCCCGCGCCGGTTCGCGCGTCGATGTGACGGTTTCGGCCATCGGCGACGCCAAGAGCCTGCTGGGCGGCGCGCTGGTGATGACGCCGCTGAACGCCGCCGACGGCAAGATTTACGCCGTGGCCCAGGGCGCGCTGATCGCCGGCGGCGAGTCCTTTACCGGTGCCGCCGCCTCCGTCACCAAGGGCGTGCCCACCGCCGGCGTCATCCCGAACGGCGCCCGGGTGGAGCGCGAGGTGGAATTCGCCCTGGCCGAGTTGGGATCGATCCGGCTGGCCTTGCGCGATCCCGACTTCACCACCGCCAACCGCATTCAGCACCGGATCAACCGGCATCTGGGCCAGCCGCTGGCCAAGGCGCTGGACCCCGGCACGGTCGAACTGAGCGTGCCCCCCGCCCGGCGCACCGCCATTGCCGGCTTCATCGCCGAGATCGAGGGCCTGCCGGTGCGGCCGGACCAGCCGGCGCGGGTCGTGGTCGACCAGCGTTCCGGCACCATCGTCATGGGGGCGGACGTGCGGATTTCCACGGTCGCGGTCAGCCAGGGCAATCTGACGGTGCGGATCACCGAGCAACCGACCGTCTCGCAGCCGAACCCGTTCGCCGCCGGCCAGACCGTCGTCGTGCCGCGCACCGGCGTCGACGTGCAGACCGGCAACACCAAGATGGCCGTGGTCGAGGGCGGCACCAATCTGGCCGAACTGGTCTCGGGCCTGAACGCGCTCGGCATCGGCCCGCGCGACATGATCGACATTCTGAGCGCGATCAAGACCGCCGGCGCGCTGCACGCGGAACTGATCGTGCGTTAGAGCGGACTCTTTTCCGGCCGGCTCACCAGCCCATCTCCCCTGTCCTTGCGGAAGCGAGAGATGGGGCAGGAGAGTGAGTCAATCAGTGCCGAAAGCGCACCGGGTTTGGGTTTGCCCCCTGCCCCGGCTTTGGTGCTAACGTGGCGCACGAACAGCACCCAGTCCGGGACAGGGTATCCATGATCGAACGCAAGCAGGACGGCGAGTTCGTCGTCATCTCCAACGGCATGCTGGGCTACGGTTTCCGCGAGCAGTCGCTCTGGGACGCGGTCGAGGCCGGCGTGGACCTGATCGCCGCCGACGCCGGCTCGTCCGACCCCGGCCCCTATTATCTGGGCTCCGGCAAGCCCTTTGTCGGCGAGGCCATGACCCGGCGCGATCTCTCGCTGCTGGTCCGCGCGCAGTACCAATCCGGCGCGCCGCTCGTCATCGGCTCGGCCGGCGGCGCCGGCGGCGACGCCCAGGTGGACGGGCTGTTGCGCATCCTGAAGGCCATTCTGGCCGACCTCGGCATCACCCGCAAAATCGCCGTGGTGCGCACCGAACTGGACAAGGCCGTGGTGCACGAGGCGCTCGCCAACCAGCGCATCCAGACCTTCGAGACCGGCACGCCGCTCGCGCCGGCCGACATCGACGCGGCCAGCCATATCGTGGCGCAGATGGGGTGCGAGGCCTATTGGCCGGCCCTGCGCGAGGCGCCGGACATCATCATCGGCGGCCGCGCCTGGGATGTCGCCAACATTGCAGCATTGCCGCTGCTGCGGGGCTATGACCGTGGCCTGACGCTGCACTTGGGCAAGATCATCGAGTGCGGCAGCCTCGCCTCGCGGCCCACCGCCGGCGGCGACCTGATCATCGGCCGCCTGCGCGACGACCATTTCATCGTCGAACCGCCCAATCCGGAGCGCTTCTGCACCGTGCAATCCGTCGCCGCCCACACCTTCTACGAAAAGACCGACCCGTTGATGCTGGCCGGCCCCGGCGGCCTTGTCGACCTGACGCGGACGGAGTTCGAACAGATCGACCCGCGCCGGGTGAAGGTGACGGGCTCCGCCTTCCGCCCGGCCGACCGTTACACCGTGAAGCTGGAAGGCGCGCGGCTGGCGGGCTATCGCGCCCTCACCATCGGCGGCGCGCGCGACCCGAATTTCATCACCCATCTGGACCAGATCCAAGGCGACATCGTCGCCAAAATCCGCGAGACCCAGGCGGGCGTGGTCGACCCCGAGCGCTATTCCATCACCTTCCACCGCTATGGCGTGGATGGCGTCATGGGCAAGTGGGAGCCCGTGAAAACGCCCGCGCACGAGGTCGGCCTGCTGATCGACGTGATCGGCGAGACGCCCGAAATCGCCGAGGCGGTCTGCGGCCTGGCGCGCGCGAGCGTGCTGCATGTGGGCTTTCCGGGACGGGTGGCGACGGCGGGCAATATCGCCTTCCCGTTCTCGCCGGCGGAAATCGAGGCCGGGCCGGTCTACGAATTCAACATCTATCACCTGATGGAAATCGACGACCCCGAAGCCTTTGGCCGGCTGGAGTGGCTGCAATGAAAGTGCTGAGCGAGGTTGCCGAGGTCATCCGCTCCAAGAATGCCGGGCCGTTCGTGGTCACGTTCGACGTGTTCTTCAAGGACCGGGCTGAGTTCGAGGCCGTGCGCGCCGCGGGCCTCGTCACCCGCCAGGCGGTGTGCGAGCGCTATGGCGTCGGCGACAACGCATTGCTGGGGTTCGAGTTCTACCCGTTCGCCAACGCGCTCAAATTCTCGATCAAACGCGAGGTGAGCGCCGGCGGCCCGCGCGACGCCGATGCCTATGGCGCCCAGCAACACGCCCCGCTGCTGGACATGCCGGCCCTGCCGGACTGACGCGCCCGATCGGTGCGGTGAGGGGGCTGCGGTCACTGCCTGGTCAATCGAAGACCGGATGTTCCCCGGGCAAGGCGGAGCCGCGACCTGGGGCTGGTAGCGGCGTGCGAACACCGCACCTTGGGTGTTCGCGAGAGCGACCGGTCCCGGCCCACCGCTCCGCGGCGGCCGGGATACACGGCTGGCCCTACTGGAACGCCGCAAACACCTCTTCGGCCGCCTTGAGCTGGTTGCCGGCGGCGCTCGACGGCACGATGATCGGCGTCTTCACGCCGGTGTCGTACCAGGCCTCGACCTGCTCGCGCACTTGGGCGGCCGTGCCGAACATGGTGGTGTCGGCCAGCCAGCGGTCGGTCAGGAAGTGCGGGATCTTGTCGAGTTCGCCGTCGGCAATCGCCTTCTCGACCCCGGCCATCTCCTCCTCATAGCCGACCGACTTCCAGTAATTGCGGTAGTTCGGCAACTGCGCATAGCGCCAGAGCGTCTTGCGGTGCACCGCCTTCGCCGCCTCGACGTCGTCGCTGATGCAGGTGGGCGTCATGCAGCCGATATACCAGTTGGGGTCGGTGCGACAGGCCTCCGGCAGGTGGGCGATGGACTGGGCCGCGGCCGACCGGGCCGCGTTGGCGAACACCATGCCGTCGGCGATCTCGCCGGCCAGCTGGATCATTTTCGGGCGCATGGCCGCCATCACCACCGGCGCCAGCTCGCCATACCCTTCGGTCGCCTTGTAGCGGGTGACGAAGTCGCGCATGTCGCCCAGCGGCTTGCCCGGCACCACGCCCATGCGTTGCAGGCTCGGCCCGTGGCTGATGCCGATGCCGAGGGTGAAGCGGCCGCCGGACATTTCGTGCATGAAGGCGGCGCTCATGGCGAAGTCGTCCACCGTGCGCGAATAGATCGGCGCGATGGAGATGCCGAACGGCATGCTCTTGGTCGTGACCGACAGCGCCTCGCAAAACGCCATGCCGCCAAGGGTGGAGGGGGTGTAGAGGCCGGCATAGCCGCGCCGTTCGATTTCCTGCGCCATTTCCAGCACCTGGGCGCGGCGGCGCGGCACGGCGGTCATGGCAAGGGCGGGGAGTTTGGCCATCGGGCGATTTCCTTCGCTTGGAGTTCGGTCAACAATCGGGCCGGCATCGTAGCCGCCCGCCTCCAGCGACGTAAGAGGCGATTGCGGCCGCCCGCTAGGCGGCGTGGCTCCGTCCGGGCGCGGGGCAATCGTCGTCGTGCGCCTCGGTTTCCAGCGTGGCGTGGCGCACGCCGAATTCCCGGTCCAGCAGGTCGCGCACGCGCCGTTTGACCTCGGCCGGGTCGGGGCGGGTCGAGGTCAGGCGGATATGGGCCTCGACTGAGGCGCGACGCTCGTCGAACTGCCAGACATGGATATGGTGGACGTCCAGAACGCCGTCGACGCCCGCCATCGCACGGGCGATCTCCGCGGTATCCAGATGGTCCGGCGCGGCGTTCATCAGAATGCGAACCGCCTGGCCGATTTCGGTGGCGCCGTGCCAGAGCACATAGGCGGCGATGGCCAGGGTCAGTAACGGATCGATCAGGGTCCAGTCGTAGAGCAACACCACCACGCCGCCGACAATGACGGCCACCGACCCCAGGGCATCGGCGATGTTGTGCAGGAACACGGCGCGCATGTTCATGTTGTCCCGTGCCAAGGCAAGGGTCAGCAACACGGTGGCGGCGTCGATCACCAGCGCGACGCCGGCAACGATGACCACGGTCCAGCCTTCGACCGGTTGCGGGTCCAGCAGGCGCATCACCGCCTCGACACACAGATAGAGCCCGATCAGGATCAGGGTCGTGTAATTCACCAACGCCGCCACGATCTCCGCCCGTGCCCAGCCGAAGGTCATGCGTCCGTCCGCCGGACGCCGCGCGATCCGCCGCGCCCAAAGGGCGATCACCAGCGACATGGCGTCGGAGAAATTGTGCAGCGCATCGGCGATCAGCGCGAGGCTGCCCGACAGGACGCCGCCCACCACCTGCGCCACCGTCAGCGCCATGTTGATCGCCACCGCCGCCGCCAGCCGGCCCTGGCCGGTATCGCCGTGCCCATGGTGATGATGGGCGTGATGATGGGCGTGGTGATGATGGGGGTGATGATGGGCGTGCTCGCGGTGCCCGTCCCGATCGGCCATGGGTCGTCTCCCGTTCAAGGACCGGATCCGCGGACAGGATAACAGGCTGTTCGGCGAATGCCAAAACCGGCCTGCAAGGGGGATGGCCGACAGACACGCGTCAAGGCCGGCCTTCGCAGGCCGCCGGTTTTGTGGTTCCCTGTCGGTCAACGCCCGCAAGGGCTCGCCCAACCCCGAGGAAACTTCGACCGATGAGTGTCTACGATCTCGCCGTCACCGATGCCCTGCTCTCCACCACCCGCGCGGTGCGCAAGCGGCTGGACCTGAGCAAGCCGGTGCCGGACCAGGTGATCCGCGAATGCCTGGAACTGACCCTGCAAGCCCCCACCGGCAGCAACCGCCAGGGCTGGCGCTGGGTCGTCGTCACCGATGCGGACAAGCGCGCCGCCCTGGCCGACATCTATCGCAAGGGCGCGGGCGCCTATCTGCAAGAGTCGGGAGAGCAGGCCAAGGCCGAAGGCCGGGCGCAGGACAGCCGGGTCTACGACTCGGCCCAGTATCTGGCCGACCACCTGCACGAGGTGCCGGTGCACGTTCTGCCCTGCATCCGCGCCGACCATGTGCCGGAAAACCCGCCGCGTCGGGTGTGGCCCGGCCTGATGGGCTCGATCATGCCGGCGGTCTGGAGTTTCCAACTGGCGCTGCGCGCCCGCGGCCTGGGCTCGGCGCTGACGACGCTGCACCTCGCCTATGAGAGCGAGGCCGCGGCCCTGCTCGGCATTCCGGACGGCATCATGCAGGTGGCGTTGCTGCCGGTGGCCTACACCATCGGCACCGAGTTCAAGCCGGCCAAGCGGCCGCCGCTCGACTCCGTGCTGCACTGGAACCAGTGGGACGCCGGCAAGGACTGAGGGCAACCCGCCCGCGGAGCCGTCGCGCCCCGGCGAACACGGCGGCCGCATCCGCGCTTTCCCGGACGCTGCGCAGCGGCGATCCGGGATCTCTCTCGCCCCGGGCAGGCACCCCGCCCCGGCCAGAGGTCCCGGCCCTCCGCCTGACGGCTCCGGCCGGGAGAGCCCGGTTGTCCGGCTTTCCCGGACGCTGCGCGGCAGCGATCCGGGATCCCCCGCCCCGCCGGGGTCAGTAGTTGGCCTTGTCGTCGACCGCGTGGCCGGTGAACGGCACCAGGAACGAGCGCTCATAGCTCATGAACCGGGTCCCGTCCTGCTTGAAGGCCCGGGTCTCCACCTTGACGATGCCCTGGGTCGGCCGGCTCTTGCTCTCGCGCTTGTCGAGCACTTCCGATTCCGCATAGATCGTGTCGCCGACGAACACGGGCGCGGTCAGCTTGATCTTGTCCCAGCCCAGATTGGCAATCGCCTTCTGGGAGGTGTCGGAAACGCTCATGCCGGCCACCACGGCCAGGGTGAAGGCGCTGTTCACCAGCGGCTTTCCGAACTCGGAATGCTTGGCGTATTCGTGGTCGAAATGCAGCGGGTGCGTGTTCATGGTCAGCAGCGTGAACCAGGAATTGTCCGCCTCGTTGATGGTGCGGCCGGGGCGGTGCTCATAGATGTCGCCGACCTTGAAATCCTCGAAATAGCGGCCGAGGCTCTCGCGGTAGCGGTTCTCGCCGACCTTTTTGGCGGAATAGCTCATGGGGTGGTCTTTCCTCGTGCGGGGTCCATACGGTGTCTCTGGAGGACGTACCACAGCAGACCCGCCAACTGAATGGCCAGCATGACGCCCAGCGCGGTGTGATGCGCGGCGCGGCTGTAAGTGCCGTCCGGCTCCAGCGGGAACCGGTCGATGATCAGGCCCACCCCCCACTGCGCGGCGAAACTGCCGGCGAACATCAGGCAGTTGAGCGAGGTGTTGACCCGGCCGGCCATCGCCGGGTCGAAGCGCCGGGCCAGCAACGGGAACAGCCCGATCACCGCCGCCGAGCCGAACGCGAACAGCGGCCAGATCCCCCAGGCGAAGTCCACCAGTTCGAGCCAGGCCATGGTCTGCGCCGTCAGCGACACCGCCAGGCCGCCCAGCACCACCACCATGCCGCTGCCGCCGCGCCGGACCACCCTCTGGGAGAGCGTGCCGGAGGTCAGCATGCCGGCCATGGTCGCGGCCATCATCGCGAACAGCGCCCATTCCTGGGCGCTCTGGCTGAAGCCGGCCACGTCGCGCAGCCAGATCGGCGCCCAGAGGCTGAGATAGGCGCCGTTGGTGCCGACGCTCGCGATCGCAATCGGCGCCACCAGCCAGACCAGCGGCGAGCGCAGCACCCGGCCGAGTTCGCGCAGCTGGCTGATCCAGCTGGCGCCCGCCGGCCCCGGTGCGCTCGGCACCAGCAGCGCGATCAGGCCCATCAGGCAGGCGCTATAGACCAGGATGGCGACGACACCGCCGCGCCAGCCGACCTCCGCCACCAGCAGGCCCATGGGCGCCGTGCCCAGCATGCCGCCGACGCCGGTCATGGCGAACAGACTGGCGGAGACGAAGGGCAGCCGGTCCGCCGGCGCCCAGATGCGCGCCGCCTTCAGGCCGCTCATCATGCTGCAAGCCGCGCCCAGCCCCATCAGGAACCGGCCGACGATCAGGCCGAGCGGGCCGTCCGCCAGCACGAACAGCACGCTGCCCGCCGCCGCGACCGAATAGAGCGACAGCACCACCGGCCGCGGCCCGTAGCGGTCGAGCATCAAGCCCAGCGGCAATTGCATGACGCCGAACCCGAAGAAAAAGGCGCCGGTGATAAAACCCAGGTCGGCCGGCGACAGGGCGAACTCGGCCACCAGATGCGGCGCGATCAGCGCGTTCAACATCCGGTAGAGGAAGGAGAGGATCGGCGTGCAGTAAAACGGCAGCAGGAGCACGAACAGGGATTGCGCGGAGGCCACGGGCGCTCGCCCCCTTGAAAACCGGAAAGCCCGCATTCGTCGCGGGCCGGGAGCCCGTTACTATCCCGGCCATCGCCGTTTGTCAGGCGGAAATGGCGCTGGCCCGCGCGCTACTTGCTCTTCGCCTCGTAGACGCCGTCCCAATCAGAGCCGGGCGGCTCGTCCACCAGTTCGCGGATACGGGCCAGATATTCCGCATAGAGGCCGTCGAGCCCGCCGGGAAGATCGCCGACCGCCGCCCGCTCGCGGATCTCGATCAGGCGGATGGCCTCGGCCCAGTCCTGCGCCCGATAGGCGGCAAGCACCGCCTCGTGGTGCGCCTTCAACGCCCGGTAGTCCGGCGTTTCCGCCAGGTCCGCCCCGCCCAGCACCGTGAAGATGCGCACCGCGTTCTGCTTGCCCTTCACCCGGATCAGGTCGAGTTCCAGATAGGCAAAGCCCGGCGCCAGTTCGACCGAGTCCTCACCCACCACCAGGTCGACGCCATAGGTCTTGGATTGCCCTTCCAGGCGCGAGGCGGTGTTGACCGTGTCGCCCAGGCACGAATAGTCGAAGCGCTGGTCGGAGCCGACATTGCCGACGACGCAATCGCCGGTGTTGATGCCCATGCCGATGCGCACCGGCGGCAGTTCGCGCCCTTCCGCCTCGGCCTCCAGCCGCCATTGCGGCTCCAGCACCCGCAACCGTTCGCGCATTTGCAACGTGGCATGGACCGCGCGGCTCGCGTGCTGCGGCTCGTCCAGGGGCGCGTTCCAGAACGCCATGATGGCGTCGCCCATATACTTGTCGATGGTGCCGCCGGTGCTGAGGATCGTGTCCGTCATGGGCGTCAGGAACTTGTTGATGAACTGGGTCAGCTGGAACGGCGTCATGCTCTCCGAAATCGGCGTGAAGCCGCGGATATCGCAGAACATCAGCGTCAGTTGCCGCTGCACCCCGCCCAGTTGCGGGTCCTCGCCGCTGTCGGCCATGCGCTGCACCAGGGCCGGCGAGAGATAGCGGCCGAACGTGCTGCGCACCCGCGTGCGCTCGCGCTCGCTCAACACGTATTGTGTGGCCGTCACCACCAGATAGACGATCAACGCCGCCAGGGTCGCATACAGCGGGTCGACCAGCAGATTGGCGTTGGCATAGGCAAACCAGGACGCATACGCCCCGCCCGCCGCGATCACGATCCCGATCAGGGCACAGTACATGGGGCCTAGCCAGGGGGTCGCCATGGCGAATATCAGGCCCAGAACGGCCAGCCCCAGGAATTCGGCCGCATTGGCCCAGCCCGGCCGCAGCAGAAAATCGCCGAGGATCATCTGCTCCAATGCCTGGGCGTGGATCAGGATTCCGGGCGCGTCGCTGCGGAACGGCGTCGCCCGCAAGTCGCGCAGTCCCGGAGCCGTCGCCCCGATCAGCACGATCTGCCCCTCGATCTTGTCGATGACCGAATTCGGCTCTTGCAGGATCTTCCAGGCGGGCACCTCGCGTTCGGCCATGGGGCGGGTGTAATGCACCCAGAACCGGCTGTCGGCTGTCATCGGCACTTCGATCTGCCCGACCCGCAGCAGGTTCAGGCCCAACATGGTGCCGAACCGGTCCTCCCCGGCCGCCTCGGCCGAGCGCGCGATAATGGTCGAGGCGTTTTGGGCAACCCGCAGCGCCTCGATGGAGATCGTCGGCAGGACAACGCCATGGATCTGCCCCAGCAGCGGAATGCGGCGGACGATGCCGTCGCGCTCCGGCGTGTAGCCGAAATTGGCGATTCCCGAGGCCGCCTCCTCCAACGGCAGCAGATTGCGGCTGGCCGAACCGTATTTCGGAATCCGGTCGATCACGTCCTGATGACCGGCAAACCCGGCCTTGCGCTGGAATTTGAAAGACTTGTCGTCGCCCGGCTTCAGGATCATGCCAAGAACGGTGGGCGAACTGGCGATCGCGCGCCGCAGCAACTCGTCATGGTCCGGCAGGTCGCGCACCAGCGGCTCGATCTCCTGCCGGTGCTTCTGGTCCATTGACCAGTCGGCGACCACCCGATCCGGCGAGGTGCGGTCCGGCTCGGCGAAAATGATATCGAAGGCGATGGCCGCCGCGCCCATTTCCGTCAGATTGTCGATCATCTGGGCGATGTAATGGCGCGGCCAGGGCCACTGCCCGAGACGGGCCAGCGAATCCTCGTCGATCGTGATCACGCGCACCGGCGCCGGCGCATACACCCGCGGCTGCCAAAGTTGGTACTGGTCGAACACCAGATGGCGGGCGATGATCAACGGCCCCGGATCGAACCAACGCAATGCCAGCGCCAACGCCAACGCCAGCAGGCCCATCGCCATCACCACCAAACGCCGCTGCCACGGCAAACGTGCCCGCAAAGTCGCCTCTCCTTCCCTCTACCGCACGCGCCGAATTCTACCGCGGGCCGTCTCGGCTGACATCAGCATAGTCCGCCACGCCCGCCACATCCTATCATTGATAGCGCGCCCGTCATCACAACCAAAGAGACAAGTCATTGGTTCCGAAAGCATGGTTCCCCAAAATAAGAAAAAATTCGTTTTGCTCAAGACATCGGCAGTCGCATGAGGGAACCGGGTACCCTGGCCGCCTGTGACAATTGCGGCACCGCAGCTGCGGTCGGCAAGAGCGACGCAGGCGCCGGTCGGCACGCGTTGGCCGCCGCCATGACGGCAAATGTGGTAATTCTCACGCAGGATGCGGATAAGTCTCTTTCGCATGCGATGCCACTGCCCTACATCTGAACCGTGTGTTACCCTCTAAGCCTTTCCCCCTAAGGAGATGGACCATGGCTGCAGTGAAAGCTGGCGATAAGGTTCCGAGCACAACGATCCGGATGATGGGTGCCGACGGTCGTCCCGCCGCGACCTCGACCGACGACTATTTCAAAGGCAAGAAGGTGGTGGTGTTTGCGGTGCCGGGTGCCTTCACCCCCACCTGCTCGGCCAAGCACCTGCCGGGCTTTATCGAGAAGGCGGACCAGATCAAGGCGAAGGGCGTCGACACGATCGCCTGCATCGCCGTGAACGATGCCTTCGTCATGGATGCCTGGGGCAAGTCCGCCCATGCCGACGGCAAGGTGGACATGCTCTCCGACGGCAATGGCGACCTGGCCAAGGCCATGGGCCTGGAGCTGGACGCGACCGGCGGCGGCCTCGGCCATCGCTCGCAGCGCTTCGCCATGGTCGTCGAGGACGGCAAGATCACCCAGTTGAACGTCGAAGCGCCGGGCGCGTTCGAAGTGTCCAGCGCCGAGCACGTGCTGGGTCAGCTCTGAGCCGACACCGAACCCCGGAAGCGGCATCGCCTCCGGGGTTCGGCCACAGAAGCCCCGAGCCGCCCCCGGCGGCCGGGGCTTTTTTCGTGTCAGCCGCGGCCGACGAACGGCATTTTCGTCGCCATCACCGTGACGGTCTGGATGTTGGCGTCGAGGCTCATATTCGCCATCAGCACGATGGTGTCGGCGACGTTCCGCACATCCATCACCGGCTCGACCCGGGTGGAGCCGTCCGGCTGCAACACGCCCTTTTTCATGCGCTGGGTCATCGGCGTTTCGGCGTTGCCGATGTCGATCTGGCAGCCGGCGATGTTGTAGGCGCGTCCGTCCAGCGCCGTCGCCTTGGTCAGGCCGGTGATCGCGTGCTTGGTCGCGGTGTAGGGCGATGAAAACGGCCGCGGCACATGCGCCGAAATCGAGCCGTTGTTGATGATGCGCCCGCCCTGCGGGTCCTGCGCCTTCATGATGCGGAAGGCTTCCTGGGTGCAGAGAAACGCGCCGGTCAGGTTCACGTTCACCACATTCTGCCACTGCTCGACCGTCAGGTCCTCCAGCGGCACCGGCGGCGCGCCCATGCCGGCATTGTTGAACAGCATGTCGAGCCGCGACCACTGCGCCTTGTAGGCGGCAAACAGCTTCGCCACCCCCTCCGGCGAGGAGACGTCGCTGGGGATCGGCAGCGCGCGTGCACCGTCGGCGCCGGCCAGCGCAACGGTCTCGTCCAGCGCCTCCACCCGCCGGCCGGACAGCGCCACATGCCAGCCGTCCTGCAACAGGGCGAGCGCGCTGTAGCGGCCGATGCCGGAGCCGGCGCCGGTGATCAGGGCGTATTTGGTCTTTGCACTCATGGGCGTTGCGGCCTCCTGCCGGCGAAGTCGGGATGATGCGGACGGCAGCTTGCCCGCTGCCAGGGCGTTTGGCTAGCCCGCCCCGCGGTCGACGCCCGCAACAGCCCGGCTCATGCGAACACGCTCTTAGCCTGAGGCACTCGGCGAAGCCGGGCGCCTGTTCCCCGGAGGTGGCGGAGCCGCCATCCGGGGCCGGTGTCATCGGTCGAACACCGCTGGCGACGGTGTCCGCGAGGGCAGCCGATCCCGGCTCTCGCCTCCGGCTCGGCCGGGAAAGCGGCATCCGTTTCGAACGGTCAATCGCCCACCTTTCCGCCCCCGGCGCAGTCGAGCCTCGACCGAACGTGCTCAAGGGCGGGCCCTGGACCTGACGCTCCGGCTCAGCGCTTCGGCGCGAACACGTGCTCCGGCCCCGGAAAGCGCCCGGCCCGCACGTCGTCGGCATAGGCCTTGATGGCCTCGCCGGCGGTCACGGCCAGTTCCGCATAGGGCTTGGCGAATTTCGGCCGGAAATCGGTGAACATGCCCAGAATGTCGTCCACCACCAAAATCTGGCCGTCGCAGGCCATGGAGGCGCCGATGCCGACGGTCGGGATCGGAATGGCGGCCGTGATCTCGCGCGAGACGTCCTCCGCGGTTTTCTCGATCACGACGCTGAACGCGCCGGCGTCCGACACCGCCCTGGCATCGGCCATCACCTGGGCGCGCGAGGCCTCGTCGCGGCCCTGGACCTTGTAGCCGCCGAACGTGTTCACCGCCTGGGGCCGGAGGCCGATATGCGCCATGACCGGCACGCTGCGCTCGGTCAGGAAGCGGATGGTCGGCGCCATGGCCTCGCCCCCCTCCAGCTTCACCGCCTGGCAGCCGGTCTCGGCCATGATGCGCGCGGCGTTGCGCATCGCCTGCGCCGGGCTTTCCTCGTAGGAGCCGAACGGCATGTCGACGACGACGCAGGCGCGGTTCGCCCCGCGCATGGCGGCCTGGCCGTGCGCGATCATCATCTCCATGGTCACGCCGATGGTGGACGGCAGGCCGTAGACCACCATGCCGAGCGAGTCGCCCACCAGCAGCAGGTCGCAATGCTCGTCCACCAGCCGGGCGATCGGCGTGGTGTAGGCGGTCAGGCAGGCGATCGGTTCGCCACCCTTGCGGGTGCGGATCGCGGCGGAGGTGATGCGGGTCGGGGCTTTGGCCATCAATGGCTCCAACGGCGTCTTTCCGGAAAACAACCGCGCGCTGATGCCGTGTTGCGTCGAAAGTTGCAAGCGCAAACGACACAAACCAGCTATGCGCCACCTTCACCTTCCACCAGAAGGACTGCCGGAGTCCAGACCTTGCGGCGGCGGGCGGACCGCTCCGCGCCGGTTTCGTCCTCGTAGAAGCGGTGCTCGGCCTCGCCGAAGCGGGCGCCGCGGCCGTCCGTCAAATTGGCGTTCATGATGCCGTACAAGCGTCCGTCCACCGCCTGCACCGCGCCGATATAATTGCCGCAATTGCGGCAGATCAGAAAATCCACCATGCCGAGACCGAAATGGTAGCGGTTGACCTGGCTCCCATCCCGAACCCGCAATTCCATCCGCCCGTCCGGGTCGCTCAGCGAGCGCATGTTGTGCGAGCGGCAGAAATCGCACTGGCAGGCGCGCAGCCACATCTCCTCCGGCTGTTTCGCCGTCGTCAGCGTCGCCTGGAGATTGCCGCAATGGCAGCGGCCGTGAATCGTGGCCATGGCCCGCTACTCCGCCGCCATGGCCGTCTGCGCCTCGAAGCGGAAGCCCTTATAGCCCTCGGCCACGGCCGCCTCGCAAATGCGGCGATAGACGCCGACGCCGGCGATGTAGGGCATGAACAGCCGCGGCTTGCCGGGGATGTTGGCGCCCATATACCAGGAGTTCGCCTGCGGGAAGAGGGTCTTGTGCGCCACCACCTGCACATGGTCGACCCATTCGTCCTCGGCCTCCGCTTCCGGCTCGATGAGGTCGAGGCCGGCGTCGCGCATGTGCTGCACCGTGTCGGTCACCAGTTCCACATGCTGTTCGATGGAGTTGATCATATTGCCCTTGACCGACGGGCTGCCGGGGCCGGTGATCATGAACATGTTCGGGAAATGCTCGGACATCAGGCCCAGATAGGTGCGCGGACCCGCCTCCCACTTCTTCTTCAGTTCCAGGCCGTCGCGGCCGCGAATGTCGACATTGAACAGGGTGCCGGTCATGGCGTCGAAGCCGGTGGCGAACACGATGGCATCGAACGGGAAGGCGCGCTCGCCGACCACGAGCCCGGTTTCGGTCAGGCGCGAAATCGGTTGCTCGCTGATATCGACCAGTTCGACATTCGCCCGGTTGAAGGTCTGGTAATAGCCGTTGTCGATGCAGATGCGCTTGGTGCCGATCGGGTGCGTCTTCGGGCAGAGACGCTCGGCCGTCACCGGGTCGTTCACGGTGGCGCGGATCTTGTTCCGCACGAACTCCGCCATGGTGTCGTTGGCGGCCTTGTCGGTGAGGATGTCGTTGAACGCGCCCAGGAACGCGCCGGTGCCGGCCTCCCAGCGCTCCTCATAGATGCGCTGGCGTTCGTCCTCGCTGACCGCCAGCGCCGACTGGTCGTTCACCTCGCGCAGCACGCCGTTCGGCTGGTAGCGCATTTCCGCCCGCTTCCCGGCATAGCCGTCCTTCCAGGAACCGGCATAGTCCTCGGTCATCGGCATGTTGCGCGCGGGGATGGAGAAATTCGGCTGGCGCTGGAACACGGTCAGGTGCGCCGCCTCCTCGGCAATCACCGGGATCGCCTGGATGCCGGAGGAGCCGGTGCCGATCACCGCCACCCGCTTGCCCTTGAAACTGACCGGTTCGTGCGGCCAGTTGCCGGTGTGGTAGGTCTCGCCCTGATAGTCGGCAAGGCCGTCGAATTTCGGGATCTGGGCGGTGGAGATGCAGCCCGTGGCCATGATGAAGAACCTGGCCGTGACCGTTTCGCCCGTGTCGGTGGTCACCTGCCAGCGCCGGGTCGCCGCGTCGAAACGGGCCGAGCGGACTTCGGTCTCGAAGTCGATCCTGTCGCGCAGGCCGAAGCGGTCGCAGACATGGTTGGCGTATGCCAAAATGTCCGCCTGGGCCGAGAATTTCTCCGGCCAGTGCCATTCCTGCTGCAAATCCTCGTCGAAGCCATAGGAATATTGCATGCTCTCCACGTCGCAGCGCGCACCGGGATAGCGATTCCAGTACCAGGTGCCGCCGACGCTGTCGCCGCGCTCGAAACAGCGGGTGGTAACGCCCTGTTTGGCAAACCGATGCAACAGATAAAGGCCGGCAAACCCCGCCCCCACAACCACCGCATCGACCGAACCGGCCTTCTCTGACAAAGCTGACATTGCGCATTTCCCGTAGCAGATGGGCCGGCCCGGCCGGCGTCGAGCGGAAACCGTAAACCGCCGGACGATCCTTCGCCAACACCCGATTTGCGGGGCCATCCATTCGCAGCCGCCGAAGGCCGCCCTTGACCCGGCGGCCGGATTGGCGAAGATCGCGCCACGCTCGTATCGACTTTCGTTCAAGGAACCGATCCATGACCGCAGCCGCCGTCCGTACCGAAGCCCCGACCATTCCGGCCCAGGTTCGCTACGTCAACGCCGAGTGGAAGGGCCGGCCCGACAGCCCGCGCATCGGCTCACGCGAGACCCGGCGCGCCAACACCGCCTTCCAGGACGTGCGCATGCACAATGCCCGCCCGATGCTGGCCGCCGGCGAATGCACACTGGATGTGTGCGGCTTCACGCTCACGCATCTGGAGCCCGGCATCCGCGATTTCCGCGATGACGAGGAGGTGCAGCGCACCTACTACCCCGCCATCGAGCGCCTGGTGGAGCGCACCGCCGGCGCCCACCGCGCATTCGTCCGCAGCCATCTGATCCGCACCGAAACCCCCATCGACTTCAACGACGGCTATGCCCGCTTCGTCCACTGCGACTACAACGTCAAGCGCCTGAGGGAGATGTCGGAGGCGGTGCTGGAGCAGCACGGCGTCGAGCCGAACCCGAACTGGGACTATGTCTGGTACAACACCTGGCAGCCGTTCGACTATCCGGCGATCCGCAACCCGATGGCCTTCATCGACTGGCGCTCGCTGCCGGCGGACGATGTGATCGACTACTATTACACCGGCCGCAACACCGACTCGCTGGTGGCCGCCCCGGTCTACAACCCGGACCACAACTGGTGCTATTTCCCGGACATGACGCCCGACGAAATCCTGGTGTTCAAGCAGATGGACGGCCGCCCGGACGTGTCGGTCTATTGCCCCCACACCAGTTTCGAGGTGAAGGACCTGCCGGAGGACACGCCGCCGCGCCGCAGCATCGAAATGCGCCTGCTGGCCGTGTTCGAGCGGTAGAGTATCCGTGGCGGTCAAGCGGAGTCTTTTCCCGCTGGCTCATCACCCCCTCTTCCCTGTCCTCGCGGAAGCGGGGACCCATGCCTGAGAGACAAATACAGAGTCTGTATCCTGTGAGAAGCTCTCGGGCATGGGCTCCCGCTTGCGCGGGAGATGGAGCAGGAGAGTGGGTCAACCAGTCCCGAAAGCGCTCTATTTGTAAGGAGGCTTGTGCAGGCCCTTGGGCGAGAGCGTGAAGATCTCGGCGCCGGTGGCGGTGATACCGATGGAGTGTTCGAACTGGGCCGAGGCCTGACGGTCGCGTGTGACCGCCGTCCAGCCGTTCGAGAGGATCTTGGTTTCCCAGGTGCCGGCATTCACCATCGGCTCGATGGTGAAGAACATGCCTTCCTGCATCACCGGCCCCTCGCCCGGGCTGCCATAATGCAGCACGCTCGGCGGCGCGTGGAAGGTGCGGCCAAGACCGTGGCCGCAGAAATCGCGCACCACGCTGAAGCGGTGCTTTTCGACGAAGGTCTGGATGGCGTGTCCCAGATCGCCGAAGGTCACGCCCGGCTTGCAAAGGTCGATGCCCAGCATCAGCGAGTCGTAGGTCACGTCGATCAGCTTCTGCTGCTTCACCCGGATCGGGCCGACCGGGTACATGCGCGAGCTGTCGCCGTGCCAGCCGTCCAGGATCACGGTCACGTCGATATTGGCGATATCGCCGGTGCGCAGCTTCCGCTCGTCCGGAATGCCATGGCAGACCTCGTGATTGACCGAAACGCAGATGGATTTCGGAAAGCCCCGATAGTTCAGCGGCGCCGCCACCGCACCGCGCGCGGCGATAAACTCGGCACAGAGTCGGTCCAGTTCTGCGGTGCTCACGCCCGGCTCGACAAAGTCGACGATAAAATCGAGCGTTTCCGCCGCCAGCCGGCCGGCGCGGCGCATGCCCTCGAAATCGGCGGGGCCGTGCAGTTCGATCCCTTGCGGACGCGGGGGGGCATAGGTTTGCTCGTTCAAAGCCTTCAGTCCTCT
Source organism: Alphaproteobacteria bacterium (assembly GCA_020638555.1). Classification (NCBI taxonomy): domain Bacteria; kingdom Pseudomonadati; phylum Pseudomonadota; class Alphaproteobacteria; species Alphaproteobacteria bacterium. The sequence continues at coordinate 449,289 of JACKII010000003.1, forward strand.
TTGGCGCCGGTCCAAACGAACGGCAAGCGGTGGTCGATGGCGATGGCGCGCTCGGTCACGCGACAGCCATAACACAAAACCTCTACGCCCGCAGCCATGGCGCGCGCCATGGCCTGGGCATAGGCAGGGTCGATATCGGCGGCAAGCGAAAGCCGGTCGCAATCGTTGCGCTGGACGACGAACAGCATGACCGCGCGGCCACCCTCCCGGACCACGCCGGCCAGTTCGTCCAGATGCTTGGCGCCGCGGGCGGTCACCGAGTCGGGAAACTCCGCCAGGCCCGGCCCGCGCATCAGGTGGACGTTCTTCACCTCCACATAACATGGGGGCCGGCCGTCGCTTTCCAACAACAGGTCGATGCGGCTGTTCTGGCCGTACTTCACCTCGCGCCGCCGCTGGCCATAGCCGACGAGTTCGGCGATTTGCTCCCCGGCCAGGGCCTCGTCCACAAGGGCGTTGGGGCGGCCGGTGTTGATGCCGACCCAGTCGCCGTCGGCGTGACACAACTCCCAACTGTGGGACAGCTTCGCCTTCGGATTGCGCGCGGGCAGCAGGCCGACGCGCATGCCCGGCTCGGCGAGGCCCAGCATCGCGCCCGGATTGGCGCAATGGGCCGTCACCGCGCGACCATCGGCGAGCGTGACATCGGCGAGGAACCGCTTATAGCGGCGCTCCAGACGCGCCGGTTCGATTGGGGCGTGAAAGTCCATAAGGGTGCCCGTTCTAGAGACGCGCGCCGGCAAAGGGAAGCCCGAGCATGGCCTATATCGACCACATTGCCCGCTGCAACGCCCACGACCTGAGCGGATTCCGCCCCTGGTTCATCGGCGACACCCAGTCGGGCTGGCTGCGCCACGCCTTCGCGGAGCGGTTGCGCGCCTTTCCGGAGGTGTTCGTCGTCACCGAAAGCCGGGTCTGGCTCGCCCCCGACCTCGATTCGCCGGAATTGCGCAGCCGCCAGCTGGCCGCTGTCGGCGCCGAACTGGTCCGCACCGGCGAGTTGCCCAACCCCCGCGGCGAGTTGTTCCCGGTGCTGCCGCACTGGGGCGGCGTGCCGCTGGCGAGCCTCGACCGGGCCTGGGTGACGTATTTCGGCCTGCCGGCCTATGGCGTGCATCTGAACGGCTATGTCACGGCCGCGGACGGCACGCAGCACATGTGGATCGCCCGGCGCGCGCTCGGCAAGATGACCTATCCGGGCCAGCTCGACAATCTGGTGGCGGGCGGCCAGCCGGTCGGCCTCGGCCTGTTCGAGAACATGGTCAAGGAATGCGGCGAGGAAGCGGACATCCCGCAGGACCTGGCCGCCCGCATGCGCGCCGTCGGCCAGATCACCTATGCGATGGAGGTCGAGGCCGGCCTGAAACAGGACACCCTGTTCAATTTCGACCTGGACCTGCCGTCCGGCTTCCAGCCGAACAACACCGATGGCGAGGTGGACTCGTTCCGGCTGCTGCCGCTCGGCGACGTCGCCGGGATCGTGCGGGACAGCTTCGACTTCAAGTTCAACTGCAACCTGGTGGTGATCGATTTCCTGCTGCGCCACGGCTTCCTGACGCCGGACGCAGAGCCCGCCTACGGCGCCCTCAGCACCGGCCTGCACACGGTGTTCCCGCGGGCGTGAGCGGCCCTCACCTTGCTTCCCCTACTCTCTCCTCGCTTCCCCGGCCTTGAGCCGGGGCCTCCTGCCGGGGCTTGGCACCTGTATCCCGGAGCCTGCGGAGCGGGCGTCCGGGACCGGTCGCACTCGCGAACACCGGCGGCGGCCGTGTTCGAGGGACGATACCGGCCCCGGGTCCCGGCTCCGCCGCGCCCGGGGAACAGCGCACCCGAATTTGGCGGACCGGGCGTCCGGGACCGGTCGCGCTCGCGAACACTGGCGGCGGCCGTGTTCGATGGACGACACCGGCCCCGGGTCCCGGCTCCGCCGCGCCCGGGGAACAGCGCACCCGAATTTGGCGGCAAACCGCGGACGGTCCGCCTGTGCTCGTTCTGTCGCCCCTCCCCGCGCCTTCACTGCCGCTCGGCCAGGAAGCGGTCCAGCAGTTCGCGCGACTGGCCCAGATAGTTGACCGGATCGCAAAGCCGCGCCAACTCCGCATCCGGCAGCCTGCCGGCGATGGCGGGCGCGGCGCGGAGCGCGTCCAGCAGCGTCAGCCCCTGCTCGTTGGCGACGCGGCAGGCATCGTAGACCACGTCATGCGCCGTCTGCCGGCCGAGCGTCGGCGCCAGGCCCATCATCACCGCCTCGGAGACGATCAGGCCGCCGGTCATGGCCAGATTGCGGCGCATGCGCTCCGGCTGGACCTGCAAGCCTTCCAGCATGAACCGCGCCTGGTGCAGCGCGCCCGCGGCCAGGACGAACGCTTCCGGCACGGCGATCCATTCGACGTGCCAGGGGCCGGTGGCGCGCTCGAAATCCGCCGCCATCGCGTCCATCACCACGGCGGCGTGCTGGCGCACCACCTTGCTGGCGCCCAGGATCAGTTCGCACGAGATCGGGTTGCGCTTCTGCGGCATGGTCGACGAGCCGCCACGCCCCGGCACGAACGGCTCGAACGCCTCGCCCACCTCGGTCGTCATCATCAGCATGATGTCGGTCGCAATCTTCGAGAGCGAGCCCGAGACCAGGCCGAGGAAATTCACCGCCTCGGCCACGCCGTCGCGGGCCACGTGCCAGGGCATGCTCGGCCGGCAGAGACCCAGTTCCGCCATCAGCGCATCGCTCACCGCCATGCCGTCTTGGCCCAGCGAGGCGAGCGTGCCGGCCGCGCCGGCGAACTGCCCCAGTTCGACCCGCGGCCGCAACTGCTCCAACCGCTGCCGGTGCCGGTCGATGGCCGAGAGCCAGACCCCGGCCTTGTAGCCGAAGGTCACCGGCAGCGCGTGCTGCAAATGGGTGCGCCCGGCCATTACCGTGTCGCGGTGATCGACCGCCAGCCTCGCCAGCGCCGCCGCCACGCCGTCCAGTTCCGCGCCCACCAGCGCCAGCGCCTTTTGCAATTGCAGGGCGATGCCGCTGTCCATGATGTCCTGGGTGGTCGCGCCCCAATGGGCGTATTCGCCATGCCGCCCCTCGCAGGCCGCCGCGATGGCGCGGACCAGCGGCAGGATCGGATAGCCGACGATCTCGGTCTGGCGCTTGACCTCGGCCAGGTCGAGATTGTCCACCCGGGCGGCCAGGGTGATCGCGTCCGCCGCGGCCTGCGGGATCAGGCCCAGCCGGGCCTGCACCCGGGCCAAAGCGGCCTCCACCTCGCAATACGCCCCCAGGATCGCCTCGTCCGAGAAGCAGGCGCGCATGGCCTCCGTGCCGAAGAAATCGCGGAAAATGGCGGAATCGATCATGGAAACGGGCATGGCGGCCGGGGCTCCGACAGGACGGGGACAAGCCCTTTGCTTACCCTGCGCGCAGCGGCGGCGTCGAGACCAATTGACAGTCACGCGCGCGTCGGCAGAGTGCCGCGCCATGCCGATACGCATCCTGCTCTTCCTGCTCTGCCTGCTGCCGCTCTCCGCGACAGCAGCGTCCGCACCGCCGGCCACCGACCGGATCGATCGCGACCTCGTTGCCGCCATCAACGCGGTGCGCCTGGTGGAGCAACGCCCCTTGCTGCGCCGCAATCCCAAGCTGGCCGAAGCCGCCGCGGCCCACGCCGCCGACATGGCCCAACGCGGCTATTTCAGCCACAAGGATCCGGAGGGCCGCGGCCTCGGCTTTCGCCTCACCCGTGTCGGCTATCCGTTCGCCCTGGCGCTGGAGACCATCGCCGCCGGCGGACGCGATCCGCAACTGGTGCTCGCCCGCTGGCTCGACAGCCCCGAGCACAAGCGCATCCTGCTGAACCGGAACGTGCGCGACATCGGCGTTGCCCACCTCTATTATGCCTCCGACCCGGCGGTGTCGCGCGACCGGCATTACTGGGTCGTGGTTCTCGGTCTGGCCGCCGACCCGGCAAACAGGGACATCGCCAATGCCAAAAAACGTTAAGGCTCTGATTTTCGACGTGTTCGGCACCGTCGTCGACTGGCGGCGCGGCATTGCCGGCGAGGCCGAGGCCTTTTTGGGCCGCGAAAAGGGCCTGAGCCTGGACTGGGAGGCGTTCGCCGACGCCTGGCGTGCCAAATACCAGCCGGCGATGGAGCCGATCCGCCAGGGCAAGCGCCCCTTCACCCGGCTGGACGTGCTGCACCGCGAAAACCTGCTGGCCACGCTGGAGGAGTTCGCCGTCCCGGCCCTTTCCGAGGCGGAGATCGACCGCCTCAACACTGCCTGGCACCGGCTGCCCCCCTGGCCCGATTCCGTGCCGGGCCTGTTGCGGCTCAAGACCAAATTCATCATCGGCACCCAGTCGAACGGCAATATCGCCCTGATGGTCAACATGGCGAAGCATGGCGGCCTGCCCTGGGACGTGATCCTGGGCTCGGAGGTGGTGCAGGCCTACAAGCCGCAGCCCGAGGCCTATACCCGCGCCTGCGAGGCGCTGGGCCTGGCGCCGGCGGAGGTGCTGATGACCGCCGCCCACAACAACGACCTGGCCGCCGCCAAGGCCCAGGGCCTGTCGACGGCCTTCGTCGCGCGGCCGTTGGAATTCGGCACCAAGAACCGGAAGGCGGATATCGAGCCCGGCCCCGGCGTCGACATCAGCGCCTGGAGTTTCACCGAACTGGCCGAAAAGCTGGGTTGCTGATGCGCATCCGGCCGTTCCGCGAGGCCGACCGCGCCCCCGTTCTCGCCCTTTGGGCCGATTGCGGCCTGACCCGGCCCTGGAACCCGCCGGAAGACGACCTGGACCGCGCGCTGACCGGCCCCGCCTCCGCCGTGCTGGTGGCCGAGGACGCCGCCACGCTGGTCGGCTCGGTCATGGTCGGCGACGATGGCCATCGCGGCTGGGTGTATTATCTCTCCGCCCGGCCGGACCGGCAGAAGCAAGGCATCGGTGCGGCCCTGATGCGCGCGGCCGAGGACTGGCTCCGCGCCCGCGGCGTGCGCAAGGTGGAACTGATGGTGCGCAGCACGAACGCAGCCGCGCTGGGCTTCTACGACCGGCTCGGCTATGAGCGGGAACCGGTCGCGGTCTGCTCGCACTGGTTGACCGACACCGACCCCCGCACGGACAACAAACCGTCAACCGAAGCCTGATGGGAGGAGCGCCATGATCCGCGGCCCCGTCCAATTCCTGCTCGACGCCAATGGCCGCCCGCAATATGCGGTGCTGCCGATCGAGGACTACTGGGCGCTCACCGGCGACGGCGGCCCAGAGCCGGCGGAACAGGAAACCCGCCATCCGCTGCACCAGAACGCCCCCGGCTTCGAGGTGCCGGCAGAGGTGGCAGCGGCCGTGCGCGCCGGCGCCCACCCGATCACCGCCTGGCGCGAGCATCGCGGCCTGACGCGGGAAATCCTCGCCGGATGGATCGGCTTCGACGAGGACGATGTCGCCCATTTCGAGGACAACGACGCCGTGCCGACGGTGGAAATCCTGCAAATGATCGCCAACGCCCTCGACGTGCCGATCCAGGCCCTGCTGCCCCCGGCCGAGCCGGACGACCCGGTCGACGAATAGGGAGGCCCGGCGCGCATGTGGGGCGTCCTGCCTGTCAAGAATTTCGCGAACGCCAAGACCCGCCTCGCCCCGGCCCTGTCGCCGGACGAGCGGCGGGCGCTGTTCCGGCTGATGGTGGAAGACGTGCTCGCGGCCCTGTGCGCCAGCAGCCTTGCCGGCGTCCTCGTGCTCACCAACGAGCCGAAGGCCATTGCGCTCGCTCGCCGCTATGGCGCCCGCGTCGAGGGCGAGCCGGAGAATCTGGGCCAGTCCGAAGCCGTGGCCCGCGCCATGGGCATTCTGGAGGCGGAAGGCGTCACCGCGGCGCTGCAATTGCCGGGCGACATTCCGGGCGTCACGCCGGCCGAGATCGACACGCTGGTCCGCGCCCACACCGCGGCTGCGGCGCCGCGGGCCATGACCATCGTTCAGGCGCACGATTTCCGCGGCTCGAACGCGCTGGCGGTCTCGCCGCCCTCGCTGATCCCGTTCCATTTCGGCCATGACAGCTTCCAGCCGCACCTGGCCGAGGCCCGCGCCATCGGCGTCGAGCCCCGCATTCTCACCGGCCTGCCCGGCATCGCCCTCGACATCGACACGGCGGAGGACCTGGCCAAGCTGCTGGCGCGGCAGGATGTCAGCACCAGGGCCACCGCCTGGGCGCGCGAGCACGGCCTGGGCGAGCGGCTCGCCGCCCGCCCGGCCTGAGGGCACCAACCGGGCGCGTACCGCGCCCGTCAGACCGCCGCGCTCAGTTCCTTGATGCGCTTGTTCAGGATTTCGTCATTCTCGGAATAGTCGACCGGACAGTCGATCAGGTGCACGCCCTTGCTGTTCAGGCAGCGGTCCAGCACCTCGGCCAGGCCGGCGGAACTCTCGACGCGATGGCCGTGCGCGCCATAGCTCTCGGCGTATTTGACGAAGTCGGGGTTGCCGAACTCCAGGCCCCAGTCCTGGAAGCCCATATTCGCCTGCTTCCAGCGGATCATGCCGTAGGAACTGTCGTTCAGCACCAGGCAGGTCAGGTTCATGTCCAGCCGCACCGCCGTTTCCAGCTCCTGGCTGTTCATCATGAAACCGCCATCGCCGCAGATCGCCATGACCTTGCGTTGCGGGTGCAGCAGGTGCGCAGCCATCGCGCTCGGCAGGCCCGCGCCCATGGTCGCCAGCGCGTTGTCCAGCAGCACGGTGTTCGCCTCCGTCGCCGGATAGTTGCGCGCGAACCAGATTTTGTAGACGCCGTTGTCGAGGCAGATAATGCCGTCGTTCGGCATCGCCGCCCGGATATCGCGCACCAGGCGTTGCGGGTAGATGGGGAAACGGCCGTCGTCGCTGCCCTTGAGAATATTCTCGTCGTGCGCCGCCTTCACCTGCAACATGCGGCTGAAGTCCCAATGCGGCTGGGGATGCACGATCTCGTTCAACTGCCAGATGGCGTTGCCGATATCGCCGATCACCTCGGTCTGCGGGAAATAGACCGGGTCGACTTCGGCGGAGTTGAACGAGATGTGGATCACCTCCGTTCCGCCCTGTTCCATGAAGAAGGGCGGCTTTTCGATCACGTCATGGCCGACATTGATGATCAGGTCCGCGGCGGCGATCGCCCGGTGCACGAAGTCGCCGGCGGACAGCGCGGCGCACCCCATGAACAGCTCGTGCCGCTCGTCCACGACCCCCTTGCCCAGCTGGGTGGTGACGAAGGGAATGCCCTTTTCCGTCACCATCTGCGTGAGCATGCGGCTGGTGACCTTGCGGTTCGCGCCGGCGCCGATGACGATGATCGGCGATTTTGCGGCCTCGATTCGCATCGCGGCGGCGCGGATGGCCTTTTCCTCGGCAATCGGCCGGCGGGCGGTCGAACAGGGAATCGGATGGCCGTCGGTCTCTTCGGCCGCGATGTCCTCGGGCAGTTCCAGATGCACCGCGCCGGGCTTTTCCTGCTCGGCCAGGCGAAACGCCTCGCGCACCCGCGAGGGGATGTTGTCGGCGGACTGGATCTGGTGGGCGAATTTGGTGATCGGCCCCATCATGTCGACCACATCCAGGATCTGAAACCGCCCCTGTTTCGAGCTGCGCACCGGCTTCTGCCCGGTGATCATCAGCATCGGCATGCCGCCCAGCTGGGCATAGGCCGCAGCGGTGGTAAAATTCGTGGCTCCGGGCCCGAGGGTCGACATGCAGACGCCGGTCTTGCCGGTGAAACGCCCATAGGTCGCCGCCATGAAACCGGCAGCCTGCTCGTGCCGGGTCAGAACCAGCTTGATTTTGGTCGAGCGCGACAGGCTGTCGACCATATCCAGATTTTCCTCTCCCGGAATGCCGAAGACATATTCGACGCCCTCGGCCTCGAGCGCTTCGACAAACAGGTCCGATGCTCTTTTCATGGCTGCATCACTCGCTGGTTGGGTCGCAGATTGTTGCCACATTTATCATAAATGATTGCGAAATGGGGAAAAATTGTTGTGAAAGCATGTTCGCTTGCTGGACCGTGCAACCCGGCACATGGTATCTTTGTCGCACGCTTGAGGTCTGGCTTCGACCGGTGGGCGCAGCACAACAACCCAATAGTCCAGGTGGAACGACACGATGGTACAGCAGCTAGATACGACATCGTTCATGGATTGGGTGATCGACCGCAACCCCGGTGAAACCGTGTTTCATCAGGCCGTGCACGAGGTCGCCGAAACGGTCATCCCCTTCATCAACGCCAATCCGGTCTATGCCAAAATCAAGGTGCTGGAGCGGATGGTGGAACCCGACCGCGTCGTCTCCTTCCGGGTGGCGTGGGCCGACGACAATGGCGAGGTCCAGATCAACCGCGGCTACCGCGTCCAGTTCAACAACTCCATCGGCCCGTACAAGGGCGGCATCCGCTTTCATCCGTCGGTCAACCAGGGCGTCCTGAAATTCCTGGGTTTCGAGCAGACCTTCAAGAACTCGCTCACCCGCCTGCCCATGGGCGGCGGCAAGGGCGGCGCCGACTTCGACCCGAAGGGGCGCAGCCAGCACGAAATCATGCGCTTCTGCCAGAGCTACATGACCGAACTGTTCCGCTATGTCGGCCCGGACGTGGACGTGCCGGCCGGCGATATCGGCGTTGGCGGCCGTGAGATCGGCTATATGTTCGGCCAGTACAAGCGCCTGACCGGCCACTTCAACGGCGTGCTGACCGGCAAGGGCTTGGAATACGGCGGCTCGCTCATGCGGACGGAAGCGACCGGCTATGGCGCGGTCTATTTCCTGGAAGACATGCTGCACCATGTGGGCAACGGCATCGAGGGCAAGACCGCGGTCGTTTCCGGCTCGGGCAATGTCGCGACCCATGCGGCGGAAAAGGTGCTGCACCGCGGCGGCAAGCCGGTCACCCTCTCGGACTCCGGCGGTTTCATCCACGATCCCGAAGGCTTCAGCCAGGAAAAGATCGACTGGATCAAACGGCACAAGGCAAAACGTGGCGCCCGCATCAGCGCCTATGTCGACGAATTCGGCGGCACCTTCCACGAGGGCCAGCGCCCCTGGGCCGTTCCCTGTGACGTCGCCCTGCCCTGCGCCACGCAGAACGAGTTGGACGAGGGCGATGCCCGGGCGCTGATCGCCAATGGCTGCAAGGCCGTCACCGAAGGCGCCAACATGCCCTGCACCGCCGAGGCGGTGGCCGCCCTGCAAGGCGCGGGCGTGCTCTATGCGCCGGGCAAGGCCTCGAACGCCGGCGGCGTCGGCATGTCGGGCCTGGAAATGAGCCAGAATTCCGCCCGTCTGCACCGGGAGGAAGAAGACCTGCGCACCGCGCTGCGCAAGATCATGAGCGACATTCACGCGGCCTGCGTCGCCCAGGGCTCGGGCCCGGACGGCAAGGTGGACTATGTGAAGGGCGCGAACATCGCCGGCTTCAAGAAGGTCGCCGACGCGATGCTGGCGTTCGGCGTGGTCTGATCGCAGCACCCCCGATCCCGGTTGCAAAAGCGCCCCGGCCACCCGGCCGGGGCGCAGGCCCGCCTCAGGCGATGGCGCCCTCGGCATAAAGCACGTCGATCTCCCCCTGACTCAAATTGAGCCAGTCGGCCAGCACCGCGCGGCTGTGCTGGCCCAATTCGGGGCTGGGCACGTCCGGCGGGAAGGGCGCCCCCTGGAAGCGCAAGGGCGAATGCGGCAGCACCACATCCCCCATCACCGGGTGATGCTGCTCGAACAGCGCGCCGCGGCCGCGCAGGTGCGGGTCGTCGACAATCTCCGTCAAATCCCGGATGACGGCACAGGCGACATGGGCGTCCTGCATCTGCCGTGCCGCCTCCTGTTTCGGCAGCTTGCGGCTCCAGGCCAGCATGACCTCGTCCACCAGATCGTCATGGGCGGCGCGGGTCGCGGGGTCGGCAAAGCGCGGATCGTCCAGCAGGTCCTCGCGGCCGATGACCCGGGCGACGTTGTGCCAGTGCTCCTCGCGGATGCAGAGCAGCGCGATATAGCCGTCCCGACACTCATAGACGTTGTAGGGCGCGGCGGCCTTGGCCGGATGCTTGTTGCCGCGCCGCGGCACCGGCACGCCGCCATTCTCGAACATGCCGGCGAAATTGGTGGTGAGCACCGGCAGGGCCGCCTCCACCATCGCCACCTCGACCACCCGCCCGACACCGGTGACCGTGCGCTCGTAAAGGGCGGTCATGATGGCGGAATAGAGGTGCACGCCGCCCAGAAAATCGCAGACGGCCATGCCGGCCTTCATCGGCGGCCCGCCCTCCGGCCCCGTCACGCTCATCATGCCGCTGGACGCCTGGATGGTCAGGTCCATGGCCAGCTTGTCCCGGTCCGGCCCCGTGGTGCCGAAGCCGCTGCTGCTGGCGTAGATCAGGCGCGGATTGGCGGTCTGGAGTTCCTTGGCGCCGCAGCCGAGCCGGTCCATGACGCCGGGCGCGAAATTCTCCAGGAGAATGTCGGCCCTGCGCGCCAGGTCGAACAGCAGCGCCTTGCCCGCGCCCGATTTCAGGTCCAGCGCCAGACCGCGCTTGTTCTGGTTCAGCGCGGCGACGGACCAGGGCATGGCGCCCTTGGTCCGGCCACGCCCGCGCAGCGCATCGCCACGCAACGGCTCCACCTTGATCACATCGGCCCCCGCCTGCGCCAGCAGCCAGCCGGCATAGGGACCGTTGTAAATCTGGCCGAGGTCGAGAACCCGGACGCCTTCCAGCGGCAGACGGTTCAAAGACGCCTCTTCGCTCATCGCAGCCCCATGCCCAGCACGTCGCGGGCGACGATATGGCGTTGCACCTCGTTCGGGCCCTCGCCGATGCGGCGGATGCGCATTTCGCGGTACCAGCGCTCGAACGGCAGGTCCTTGGCGACGCCCAGCCCGCCATGGATCTGCATGCAGCGGTCGACAACCCGACCGCCGGCCTCGCTGCCGGTGATCTTGGCGATGGAGGCCTCCATGCGGAACGGCTCGCCATTGTGGGCCTTGCTGGCCGCTTCCAGCGTGTGCCAGCGGGCGGCGCGGATATCCATTTCGTTGTCGACCAGCATCCACTGGATCGCCTGGCGGCTGGCGAGCGGTGCGCCGAAGGTCTCGCGGATCTTCGCGTATTCGATTGCCAGTTCGTGCGCCTTGATGGCGACGCCGATGCAGGCGGCGGAATAGGGGATGCGCTGGCGCGCCAACCGGTCGTTGGCGATGGAGAAGCCGCCGTTCAGCTTGCCGAGAATGTGCGTCTTGGGGATGCGCATGTCGGTGAAGCCCAGTTCCGTCGCATAACGGGCCGAGCGCAGCGTGTGCACGATGCGGCGCACATGAAAGCCGGGGGTGTCGGTGTCGACGATGAAACAGGTGACGCCGCCGCGGCCCTTGCTCGGGTCGGTGCGCGCGAACACCAGACCGTATTGGGCGCGGTCGGCGTTGGAGATCCACAGTTTCGAGCCGTTGATGATGTAGTCGTCGCCATCCTCGACCGCGCGGGTCTGGATCGCGCGTGCCGGGTCGGAGCCGCCGGAGGGTTCGGACAGGCCGAAAAACGCCTTCTTCTCGCCGCGCAGCGTCGGGAACAGCCATTTCTCCTTCTGCCAGTCATTGGCCTCGAACAACTGGCCGGGCCCGCCGACGCCGCCGAACACGCCATAGCAGGGCGCATAGAGGCCGGCGCGATGCTGGCTCATCTCGATGGCGATCAGGGTGCGGGTGACGATGTCCACGTCCGGGCCGCCGTATTCCGGCGGAATGTCGAGCCCGAACAGGCCCATTTCCTGGGTGCGGCTGACCAGCCGGGCGCGGTCCGCCTCCGGCAGTTCGTCGGTGTCGGGGTCGAGCTTGTCTTCCAACGGCCAGATTTCCTCCCGCACAAAGCGGCGGACCTGGTCGACGATCATTTTTTGCTCTTCGGAGAGGGAGAGATCCATTGGGGTGTTCCGTGGTTTTGCGATTGCTGGCGGGTTGCCGTGTTTCATTCGGTGGCGTCATTGCGAGGAGCCGCAGGCGACGAAGCCATCCAGGATCAGCAGGGCGACGGCTCTGGATTGCCTCCCCCAGCTCAGGGCCGGGGTCGCAATGACGGCGGGAAAGCCGTCATCCCGGGCTGAGCTTACCCAGGCCGCGGCCGTCCTCGGCCGGTTGCAGTGGCGGCAGGCGGCCGTCATGGTCGAACTGGTAGGCCATCAGCAGTTCGCGGTGCCGGGTGCGATAGCTGGTGTTCACCTCCAGCCGGAACTGCGTCGCGCCCTCTGGCGGCTCCGCCGCTTTCTCCCGGATTTCACCGCGCAGGCCGAACAGCGACCGGCCCGTGGCCGCGCCGATATAGAGAATATCGCCCGCATCGTTCGCGAGCTGATAGACGCCCAGATTGCCGGCGACCTTGTCGGCTTCCGCCGGGGTCAGGGGCCGCCAGGGCTTGGACATGCGGACAGCAATGGCCATGACGCATCAGACTCCCTTGAAATCGGCGGTGCGTTTTTCGAGGCGGGCGCGGATGCCCTCCCTCGAATCCTGGCTGTGGCGGGTCGCCTCCACCAGCCGGTCCTGCTCGGCATGCTCGATGCCGTCGCGGTAGGCCATCTGGCGCACCATCATGCTTTTCATGGCGCGCAGGCTGAGCGGCGCGTTCGCGGCCAGCCGGTCGATCACCTTCTGCGCCTCTTTCTGCAAGTCGTAGGGCGGCGCGACCCGGCCGATAATGCCGAGCTCGTGCATTTTCGTCGACGGCAGCGGGTCGCCCAGCAGCAGGATTTCCCGCGCCCAGACCGGCCCGGCCACCTCCATCAGCTTCTTGGTCAGGAACCAGGTCGGCGCCAGGCCGATCTGGGCCAGGCTCATGCCGAAGCGCGCGCTGGTCGAGGCCACGACGAAATCGCAGTGCAGCGCCAGCTCGTTGCCGCCGGCAATGGCATCGCCATGCACGACGCCGACAATGGGCAGCGGGTTCATCTCCATGGCGTGCAGCATCACCTCGATCGGCGATTCGCCCGGATTGGCGGGCTTTTCCAGCCGCTCGGCCAGGTCGATGCCGGAGCAGAAGGCCGGCCCCTCCGCCCGGAGCACGATCACCCGGTCCGCGGCGGCCGGCTCCGCGCGAAAGGCCTGGGTCATCTCGTCCAGCATGGCGAGGTTCAGCGCGTTGCGCTTCTCGCCGCGGGTCATGGTGATGGTCTTGACGGGACCGTTCTGCTCTACGCGAATAAAGGCCATCGGACGGCGGTTCCTCGACTTTGGAAGCATGGATTGCCCCGAATGCTGCGGCGAGCCGCGCCGAAGGTCAACGGGGCTTACGGGCCCGCCACGAGAATCCTGCGGAATCTCCTGGGTCGACGGGGCCGCTTATCCTACAGTCCCGAACCTTCATGGCCCGCAACGCCGAACGATCATCGGGAGCCCGCAATGCCCACCATCCCCTCCACCCACCGCCGCATCGTCCTCGCCTCGCGCCCGCAGGGCATGGTGAGCCTCGACAATTTCCGGCTGGAAGAGGCGCCGGTGCCGACGCCCGGCCCCGGGCAGATCCTGGTGCGCCAGATCTACCAGTCGCTCGACCCCTATATGCGCGGTCGCATGAACGACGGCCCCAGCTATGCGGCGCCGGTGCAGATCGGCGAGGTGATGGAGGCGGGCGGCGTCGGCGAAATCGTCGCCTCGCAGCACCCGGACTGGCGGGTGGGCGATATCGTCGAGGGCCGGCTGGGCTGGCAGGAATTCGCGGTGCCGCCCTATGAGCGCCTGCGCAAGGTCGACCCATCGCTGGCGCCGATCTCGACCGCCAACGGCGTGCTGGGCATGCCCGGCATGACTGCCTATTTCGGCTTTCTCGACGTGGGCCAGCCGCAACCGGGCGACACGGTGGTGGTCGCAGCCGCGTCCGGCGCGGTCGGCGCGGTGGTGGGGCAGATCGCCCGGATCATGGGTTGCCGGGTGGTCGGCATTGTCGGCAGCCAGGCCAAGGCGGACTATATCGTCGGCGAGCTCGGCTTCCACGCCGCCATCAACTATCGCGAGCAGGACCTGATGGCCGCGCTCGCCCGCGAATGCCCGCGCGGCATCGACGTCTATTTCGAGAATGTCGGCGGCAAGATCTGGGATGCGGTGGTCGAGCACCTGGCCCTGGGCGCCCGCATTGCGGTCTGCGGCCGCATCGCCGAATACAACCTGACCGAGCCGGAACTGGTGCCGCGCAACATGCGCTTCTTCATCCCGAAACGGGCGCGGATGCAGGGCTTCCTGGTGTTCGACTTCGCCAGCCGCTATCCCGAGGCCATGACCCGCATCGCCCGCTGGATCGCCGAGGGCGAGGTGAAATACCGCGAGGACGTGGTCGACGGCATCGAGAACGCGCCCTCCGCCTTCCTGAAGCTGTTCGCGGGCGAGAATTTCGGCAAGCTGCTGGTCAAGGTCGGCGCCGAGCCGGTCTGACCGACGGGCCGGGAGAGGACGGTTGCATCCCGGCCGCCGCGGAGCGGTGGGCCGGGACCGGCGTCGTCATTCGAACCCCCGCGCCGCCCCGTGTTCGCGAGAGCGAGCGGCCCCGCATCGGCGCTCCGCACCGTGCGGGGAACACGTTTCCCGGCCGCCGCGGAGCGGTGGGCCGGGATCGACGTCGTCATTCGAACACCGGCGGGAGGGTGACCGTTGCTATCAGACCCGGTCGGCGAGAGCCTGCGCCTGGCCGACCCATTCGTCGCGCTCGATCCGGCCCTTCAGGTCGAGTTCCTCGTCCAGCACCGCAATCGCATCGGCGTCGAGCGCCGCGATATCGGCGAAACGGGTGATGCCGCGCACCGCCAGCTTGCGCTCGATCGCCGGGCCGATGCCGCGAATGCGCTGAAGTTCGTCCGCAACCGGCTCTGCAACGACGGGTTCGGCCGGGGCCTCCAGGGCGAGTTCGGCCTCGACCGGCTCCACCACCGGGGCGGGCGCCGTATCGACCGCCGGCGCTTCCGGTTCCACTGCGACGCTCTCGGGCGCGACCGCTTCCGGCGCCGGAACCTCTGCCGGAGCCGCAGGCGCCGCTTCCATCACCTCGTCCTCGCCGTCGGCAGCGGCGTCCGTCTCGGCAGCGGCGTCCGCAGCAGCGGCGGCGGCCGGCTCGCTGGCGATGGTCTCCAGGTCGGCCCAGCCGAACCAGCGCTGGGCGTTGCGCATGCCGAACGCCAGTTGCAACGACCACGCATCCATCGGATTCTCGACCGCAATGGCCTGGCTCAGCGTGTCCTGGGCATCGTCCATGGTTTCCTGCCAGCGACGGAACCAGTCGTCGCCGATGCGCGACAATGTTTCCGGCCCGAACTGAAATTCGACGGCTTGATATCGCATTGCAACAACTCCGATCTCATTATGCTGCACTGCAATATCGAACTTGGGTCGAAAGATACCACGTGAGACAATGTCGCATGGCGCGGCCGGACACGAAAAAACCCCGGGGATAAACGCCCCCAGGGTTTCATCTTCGGCCAGTCCGGCCCGTCGGTCAGGTCGCCGGCTGCTCCGTCTCGGCGCCGCCTTCGGCCGCGCCGGCGTCGTCATCCTCGGGATAGGAGAAGAACAGCGCGTTGTCCTCGCCCACATCGACCCGGACAACCCCGCCCTTGGAGAGCTTGCCGAACAGCAACTCCTCGGCCAGGGGCTTTTTCACGTGTTCCTGGATCACCCGGGCCAGCGGGCGGGCGCCGTATTCGTGGCTATAGCCCTTCTGCGCCAGCCAGGTCCGCGCCGCCTCCGACAGTTCGATGGTGACGTTGCGGTCGGCCAGTTGCGCTTCCAGTTCCAGCACGAACTTGTCGACCACGCGCCCCACCACCTGCGGCGGCAGATTGCCGAACGGCACGATGGCATCCAACCGGTTGCGGAATTCCGGCGAGAACATCCGGTTGATCGCCTCCTGGTCCTCGCCCGCGCGGGTGACCGGGCCGAAGCCGATGGCGTTTTTCGCCAGGTCCGCCGCGCCGGCATTGGTGGTCATGATCAGGATAACATTGCGGAAATCGACGCCCTTGCCGTTGTGGTCGGTCAGATTGCCGTGGTCCATGATCTGCAACAGGATGTTGAAGACGTCCGGGTGCGCTTTCTCGATCTCGTCCAGCAGCAGGACGATGTGCGGGTTCTTGTCGACCGCGTCGGTCAGCATGCCGCCCTGGTCGAAGCCGACATAGCCGGGCGGCGCACCGATCAGCCGGCTGACCGAATGGCGCTCCATGTATTCCGACATGTCGAAGCGCACCAGCTCGACGCCCAGGCATTTGGCCAGCTGGCGGGCCGCCTCGGTCTTGCCGACGCCGGTCGGGCCGCTGAACAGATAGCAGCCGATCGGCTTTTCCGGCTGGCGCAGGCCGGCCCTGGCCAGCTTGACCGCATTGGCCAGCGCGTCCAGCGCATCGTCCTGGCCGAACACGACGGCCTTCAGTTCCGTGTCCAGGTTGCGCAGCGATTCGCGGTCGTCGCGGCTGACCTGCTTCGGCGGAATGCGCGCGATCTTGGCCACGACATTCTCCACGTCGCGCACGCCGATGGTCTTTTTCCGCTTCGAGGGCGCCACCAGCATCTGGCTGGCGCCGACCTCGTCGATCACGTCGATGGCCTTGTCCGGCAGCTTGCGGTCGTTGATATAGCGCGCCGCCAGTTCCACCGCGGTCTTGATCGCATCGGCGGTGTAGCGAACCTTGTGGTGCTCCTCATAATAGGGTTTCAGCCCCATCATGATCTTGATCGAATCGGCGATCGAGGGCTCGTGCACGTCGATCTTCTGGAACCGCCGCACCAGCGCCCGGTCCTTTTCGAAATAGGTCCGGTATTCCTTGTATGTGGTCGAGCCGATGCAGCGCAGCGTGCCCGAGGCCAGGGCCGGCTTCAGCAGGTTCGAGGCATCCATGGAGCCGCCGGAGGTGGCGCCGGCGCCGATCACGGTATGAATCTCGTCGATGAACAGGATGGCGCTGCCGTCCAGCGCATCCAGCTCCGACAGCACCGCCTTCAGCCGCTCCTCGAAGTCGCCGCGATAGCGGGTGCCGGCCAGCAGCGAGCCCATGTCGAGCGACCAGATCACGCAGCCGTTCAGCACCTCCGGCACCTCGCCCAGCACGATCTTGCGCGCCAGCCCCTCGGCGATGGCGGTCTTGCCGACGCCGGGGTCGCCCACATAGAGCGGGTTGTTCTTGGTGCGGCGGCAGAGGATCTGGATCGTCCGCTCCACCTCGGCCTCCCGGCCGATCAGCGGATCGATCTTGCCCGACAGCGCCTTGTCGTTGAGGTTGACGCAATAGCTTTCGAGCGCGCCCGCGGATTCCTCCTTCTCGGGCGGCTCCTTGCTCTGCTCGGACCGCTTGCTCTTGCGGCTGCGGCCCTGTTCGCCGCCGGCATTGCCGGTGGGCTGGATATTGGCGTCGGGCGTGCCGCGCACGCTGCGGCGCTCGCCCTTTCCAGGCGACTTGGCGATGCCGTGCGAGATGAAGTTGACCGCGTCCAGCCGCGACATGTCCTGCGCCTGGAGGAAATAGACGGCGTGGCTCTCCCGCTCGCTGAACAGAGCGACCAGCACGTTGGCGCCGGTGACCTGATCGCGGCCGGACGATTGCACGTGAATGGCGGCGCGCTGCAACACCCGCTGGAAGCCGGCCGTCGGCTTCGGCTCCTCGCGAACGGGGGTGACCAGCGCGGTCAGATCGTTCTCGACATATTCCACCAGCGTCTTGCGCAACGCTTCCAGTTGCACGCCGCACGCATTCATCACGGCAACGGCGTCGTCATCGTCGGTCAGCGCCAGCAGCAGGTGTT
Source organism: Alphaproteobacteria bacterium (assembly GCA_020638555.1). Taxonomy (NCBI): domain Bacteria; kingdom Pseudomonadati; phylum Pseudomonadota; class Alphaproteobacteria; species Alphaproteobacteria bacterium. Next base: position 467,067 of record JACKII010000003.1, read on the forward strand.
CCAGGGTGGCGAATTCGTGCTGATGCTCGCGCGCATGACCCAGGGCTCGGTGCAAAGTCTTCTCGAGAGCGGGAGACAGCATGGGCCTAATCCTTCTCTAGCGTGAGCTGTAACGGGTGTTCGTGACGGCGGGCGAAATCGACCACCTGGGCCACCTTGGTTTCCGCAACCTCATATGTATAGACACCGCAGATGCCGATGCCCCTGCGATGGACATGCAGCATGATCTCGGTCGCTTCTTCGCGATTCTTGTAAAAAAAGTGCTCCAACACATGAACGACAAACTCCATCGGAGTGTAGTCGTCGTTCAACATAAGAACTTTATACATTGACGGCTTTTTGACTTTTGGCCGGGCTTTGACCACCACGCCGGTTGACGTGTCACCGCCGTCATTGTGGTTTTCGTCACTCATGGCCTGCGCCGTGCTCCTTCAGCCGCTGCTGTTCCAACAATGTTGCGTCGACCCCTCAGGTATGGTCAACCGCTTCCGTTCACAATAGCCCCAATTCGTTCCCGAGTCTTGCCATTCTCCCTGACCGGGCGGGTCTCCCTGGCCTCGCCGGGCCAGGCGGCTCCGCGGCCTTGGCCAGCAACGAAAAAAGGCGGCAGAGGAAACCTCTGCCGCCTTCCGGCCCGGCCGGGAGGGCCGGGAAACCAATGCTGTGCGCCTGAGTTAGGCGGCCTTGGTCATCGCGTCGAAACGCGCCTGCAGCGGCTCGGCGGCCTTGGTCAGCATGGCGGTGCCGCGGTCGGCAACGCGGGAGACCTCGGCAAAGCCCGAGTCCATGCTCTGGTTCAGGTAGGCGTACTGGATTTCCGCGGCCTGCTGCCAGTCGCCGGCGGTCAGGATCTTCGCCTGGGCCTCGAACGCCTCGGTCATCGCCTTGGCCCAATGCTTGGCGAAGCCGGTGCTGATCTCTTCCATGCCGCCCATCATCGCCTGCATGCTCTCGGAAGCGGCGCGGAGGTTCTCGGCGCTCTGCTCGGCGGCCTTCTTGGCGCCTTCGTTGCCCATGAAGGACTCGAACATCTTGGTCGCGGCGTCGAACTGCGCCTTGGCTTCGTTGGCGGCGTTCGTCATGGTCTTCTGCACGGCTTCGTTCATGACAGTATCCTTTTCCGGGTGGGCGGCGCGCGAAGCGCCGCTGAATGATGTGAGCGAGGCCCCGATAGGCAACCTCTTTGTTGCGACGCACCTAATTTAGGCAGGGCCTCGCTGCGTCGCAAGAGAAATGTTGCAGCGCAACATGGTCATCCTGACGCAGCCCGTCGGACCGATTCAGGCCGGATTTCCGCCAATTTTTCTCAACGAATCCTGGACACGCCGCCCCGAATCGGGGTCGAATATCGTGAAATTGGCCTCAAACCGGTTGTGATGCCATTGAATACTACTGCCGTACGATTCTTGCCCCTGTCCGGCTTGGTGCTGCTCCTTGCCCTGCTCTGGACCGGCAGCGCGGTTGCAATCCCCAAAGGCGACGCCCGCTTCGCGGTCGATGCGCACACGGGCGAGGTGCTCGCTGCCCGCAACAGCCTCACCCGCTGGCATCCGGCGTCGCTGACCAAGATGATGACGCTCTACCTGCTGTTCGATGCGCTCGAACGCGGCAAGACGCGGATGAACGCCACCATCACCCTGTCCCGGCACGCGGCCAGGCAGCCGCCATCGCGCCTGGGGTTGGGCCGGGGCGGCCACATCCTCGTGCGCGACGCCATCCAGGCGCTGGCGGTCAAGTCGGCCAACGATATCGCCGTCGCGGTGGCGGAGCATGTCGGCGGGTCGGAAGCCAAATTCGTCCGGCAGATGAACCGCACGGCCAAGCGCCTGGGCATGCGCCGCACCCATTATCAAAACGCCTCCGGACTGCACCACTCGCGCCAGGTCACGACCGCCCGCGACATGGCCATCATGGCCGTCGCGCTGATGCGGGATTTCCCTCAATATTACCATTATTTCAGCCAGAAGCGGTTTCGCTATGGCAAGCGCACCTACGCGAACAGCAACCACATGCTGGGCGTGTATCCGGGCATGGACGGCGTGAAGACCGGCTATATCTACAAGGCGGGTTTTAACCTCGTGACCTCGGTCCGGCGGGGCGAGCGCCGGGTCATCGCGGTCGTCATGGGCGCGAATTCCAGCGCGCTGCGCACGCGGATCATGACCGGTGTCCTGGACAGCGCCTGGGCGCGCCTGAAGCGGCCGAAGCGCAGCCGCATCGCCTCGCCCCTCTCGGCGCGGTTGCAGCCCTTGCCGCCGCTGCCGCGGCCCCGTCCCGGCCACAAGGGGACCGCCGTGCTGGTGGCGGATGCGCCCGTTCCGCCGGCCGCGCCGGCTGCCGACGGCCGGACATTCGGCTCCGAAGAGACCGGCGACTACAGCGTCCAGATCGGCGCCTTCCTCAGCCAGAAGGACGCCGAACGCCAGTTGGTGACCGTGATGAGCCGCCTGCCCCACCGGCTGGGCGAGCCCGATCCGATCGTGGCCCACAAACGCGCCACGAAAGGGCGCCCGGTCTATCGGGCCCGCCTTTCGGGGTTCGACTCGCGGGCGGATGCGGCGCGCACCTGCAGCTGGCTCCAGAATCGCGACACCGACTGCCTCATCGTCGCGGCCTCGCGTTAGGCTCGCCGCGCGGCTTGCCGCTTGTCTGGCGGTGGTGCCCGGCTAGACTGCACCTCCCCATTTCCAGCCGGGAGAACCACCCCATGGGCGAAATCATCCAACTGACCGCCACCGACGGACACACGTTCGACGTCTACAAGGCCATGCCGGCCGGGACACCGAAGGGCGCCATTCTGGTGATCCAGGAAATTTTCGGCGTCAACGCGCACATGCGCGAGGTTGCCGATGGCTTTGCCGCCGACGGCTATGCGGTCCTCGCGCCGGCGCTGTTCGACCGGGCCCAGAAGGATTTCGATGTCGGCTACACGCCGGAGGACATCGCCGCCGGGCGTGACATGCGGGCCCAGGTGGACTGGGCCGACTCGGTGCTGGACATGGCCGCCACCGTCGAGGCGTTGAAGCCCTATGGCAAGGTCGGTTCGGTCGGCTATTGCTATGGCGGCTCCTGCTCCTGGCTGGTCGCCACCCGGATCGGCGTCGCGGCCAGCGTCTGCTATTACGGCGGCCAGATCGCCATGTTCAAGGACGAGAAGCCGAAAAACCCGGTCATGATGCATTTCGGCGAAAACGACCACGGCATCCCCATGGCCGACGTGGATGCCATCCGCGCGGCCCATCCGGACGCCGAGGTGTTCGTCTATCCCGCCGGCCACGGCTTCAACTGCGATCACCGCGGCGACTACGACGCGGCCTGTGCCAAACAGGCACGCGAACGCACCATGGCCTTTTTCGCCAAGCACGTCGGCTAGAGCACTTTCGGCACCGGTTGACCCACACTCCTGCCCCATCTTTCGCGAGGAGAGGGAAGATGGGGTGGTGGGCCAGCGGGAAAAGACTCCACCCCGGAGCGAGGGGCCGAGCGGCCGCGATCATCGGGATCGGGGCCAGTGAGTGTTTCCCGGCCGCCGCGGAGCGGTGGGCCGGGACCGGCGTCGTTCATCGAACACCGCCGCCGCCCATGTCCGCACGCCGCGAGCAGCCCCGGATCGGCGCTCCGCACCGTCCGGGGAACACGTTTGTTTGCCGGTGTTTGCCGGCTCCGCTGCGGAGGGACCTTCAGCGAATCCAGGCCGGGTCCGACGCGCTGTCCGGCAGGGGCAGTTCGAAGGTGTGCAGGGTGTCGAGGTCGACCAGCCAGAGCGACCCCTGCCCGCCGCCGCCGCCGTTATAGCGCGCCGCCCGCTCGAACAGCACCACCTTGCCGTTGGGCGCCCATTGCGGGCGTTCCTCGAAATAGCTGGTGGAGACGGTGCGTTCCTCCAGGGTCGCCAGATCGACGACGCCGATGCTGAACGTGCCGCCGGCCTGCCGGGTGAACGCCAGCGACTTGCCGTCCGGCGACCAGGCCGGCGTGCCGAACCGGCCCCTCAGCCCCACCGGCTGGCGGATACCGCTTGCCAGTTCCTGCACCATGATCTGCAGATAGCCCGGGCCATCGGTGATATAGGCGATCTTGCTGCCGTCCGGGCTGACATTCAGCTCCGTCTCGATCGAGGGCGCCGCCGTCAGCCGTGTCTCCCGGCCCGAGCCGATGCGGGTCGAATAGATGTCCGTGTTGCCCTCCACCACCTTGCTGTAAAACAGCGTGCCGTCCGGCCCGATATCCGGGCTGAACCGAACCGCGCGGTCGTTGAAGACCGGGCCGCTGCGGTTGGTGCGGAAATCGGCGTAGAACAGGCGCGGGCGGTGCTCGCTGATGCGCACATAGACCAGCAGGCCGCCGCCCGGTGCGAGCCGCGGCGACGCCATTTCCTCGTTGCTGTTGGCGAGAACGCGCAGGTCGCTGCCGTCCAGATACGAGGCGACGATCTGGAACCGGCCGCCCGCCTTGCGGACATAGGCGACCTTGGTCGCAAAATACCCGTCGCGGCCCAGGAAGAATTGATACAGCACGTCGCTGACCGTGTGTCCGATCAACGGCGCGTCGTTCTCCGTCACCTGGAATTGCCGGCGCAGCACCACGCGCGAAACCGAGGGGTCGAACACGTCGACGCCGACGGTGCGGCCGCCGCCGCTGCGGGCCGCGGTCACGGTCACCTCATAGCCCGCGGCCGCCTGCGACTGTTGCCAGTTCGACCGGGTCGAGCGCGCGCCCGGCGGCAGGATGGCCACGGCGAACAGGCCCGTGGAATGCAGGTCCCGCTGCACGAAACGGGCAAGGGTGAGCATTTCCTGGCGCTGCACGCCGTCGCCCTCGGTCAGGGCCAGGTCGATCCGGGTCGTCCCCTGGCCGCGGCCTTCCACGTTGAAGGTGACCTGCGCCATGGCCGCGCCGGACAGGCAGAGCCAGACGAGCACGGCGCCCAGCGCCGCACGCGCGAAACCGGTCAGGCTGGTCGGAGTTGGCATGACGATATCCTCCTATCGCCGGCGGCCAAGGCCGGTGGTGGTGATATTAAGGGTGAAATCGCGCAGGCCGCGCCGCGATGCGACATGGCGCAAAAACTCGGGGCAGCGCGATAGGCCGTCGGCGATGCGGTTTGTCGTGGCCTGCGGCACGACACCTTCGCTCAGGCGCGGCCGCCCGACAATGCCGACGGCCTGGGCCAGCGAGTCGAAGCGCATGGGAAAGGCACCGGTGAAGTTGTCGGTCGGACGAAACGCACCCGCCCGCTCCAGGCAGCGCTGGGCGATGGCGGAGCCCTTGCCCTCGAACGACTCCAGCGAGCCCTGCGCGCCATCGGGCGAACCCCCGGCCACGCCATTGCCCGTCGCCCCCGCACGGCCCCGGTCCGAGCCCTTCTGGTTGTAGCTGCCCAGCTGGCCCAGTTGCGCGAACGGGTTCGCCGCCGGCTTCTGCTCCTGTTTCGGTGCAGCACCGCTGCCGGCCGGCCGGTCGGATTTGGTCGGCTGCTTCGGTGTCGATGCAGATGGCTGGGCAGGCGGCTGGGCGGCCGGCTGGGCGGCCGGCGAGTCGGCCTCCGGCTTTGCTTCCGCCCGGGCTTGCGCGGGCGGCGGCGGTTGGCGGTGCCGCGGCACGGGCGCCGGCGCTTCCGTTTCCAGCGTCTGCGCCTGGGTGGTGGCCGGCACGGCCGGGCTGGCCGGCGATGGCGTGTCGGCGGCGCGCGCCTCGGCTGGCGGCGGCGATGCGGTCGGACGGGCCTCCGCGGTGGCCGTTGTCGGCCGCTCCGCCGGAAGCGTCGGCTTCGGCGCCACCGCCGGGGGCGCCGCAACCGGAGGAGCGGCCGTCGGGCTGGTCGCGCTGGGAACCGCGGGCGTCGGTGCGGCCGGTGCCGGTTTTGCCGGGGCTTTGGCCGGCGGCTCCGACTTGCGTTCGGCGGTCTCGGCAACCGGCGGCGGCGTCTCGCTCGGTGCCGTCCGGGCAATATCGGCCTTGGCCTGGCTTCGCTGCCTCCGCCGGGGCGTTCGCAGCGGGCGTGGCTTCCGCCTCGCGCGCGGCCTTGGAGGGCGCGGCCTTGGCTGCGGCGGGCGCCGGCTTGGCCGGCTCCGGCGCTTCCGGCGCGGCGCTCACCCGGTCGGTCGTGTGGCGGGACTCCGCTTCCTGTGGCGGCGGGGCCTCGCGGGCAGCTTCCGGCGCCACCAATCGGAGAGCCGGCGCGGCCGGCGCCTTTTCGGGAGCGGCCGCCTGCTTCGCGGTCGCCTCCGGCGGGCGGCGGTCGCGCGAAGGTTCGATCGCCGCGGTCCTGGCCGCGTCCGGCGGTGGGGTTCGCGCGGGCGTGGGGGCGCTTGCGCGCGCCTGTTGCCGCTCCGTTGCCTGCGCCGTCTCCGGGGCCGCCGGCTTGGCCTCGGCGATAACTTTCGGCGCTTCGGTGTCCGACGGACCTTCCGGCGAGGGCTGGGTCAACTGGCCGATGGCCAACGGCAGGTCCTGGAGGCGGATCATGGTCTGGGGCGTCGGCCGCGCCGTCAATTGCCAGTACACGAACGCGCCCACCAGCAGATGCAGCAGAATGGCCAGCAGCAGCGGCAGTTCATCGCGTTGATGGGGCTCGGCAATCAGACTGGACATGGTTACTGGACGATCGCGAACGTCACGCCTGCCACCTGGGAAGAATTCACCGCCTGTAACACCGAGAACAGGGTGGTGTAGTTCACGTTCTTGTGCGCGGTGATGTTGATGACCACGCCCGCCGGTGCATCGGTCCGCAACTGCGCCAGGGCGGTGCCCAGTTCCGGGCGGTCGATGGCCTGGCCGGCCAGCACGATCGTGCCGTCCTCCGCCAGTTCCAGCGTGAAGATCTCGCTTTTCTCGAATTCCGCGCCCAGTGCGCCGGCGACCTGGTCCGTGTCGGTGCTCTTGGCGCCGGGCACATCCGAGGCAAAGACGATGGTCAGCGCCAGCAGCACCAGCAGCACATCCACGAAGGGCGTGATGTTGATGGTGGCGACAAGGTTCTGCGGGCGGCGGTGACGGGTGGGTCGGGCCATGGGCGGCGGTCCCTACCAGTCCGAGTGGACCGGCTGCCGCCCGAGCCGGGCCACTTCCGTCACCAGTCCGGTAAAGGCCTGGGTGAACCGGCGGGCCAGCCGCTGCGAACGGGTCGCCAGCGCATTGTTGGCCACCACCGCCGGGATGGCGACGAACAGGCCGGCCATGGTCGCGAACAACGCCTCGCCGATGGCCGGCGCCAGGGCGCTGAACGTGATCGCCTCCGCCGCCCGCACCGAGGAAAAGGCGTGCAGAATGCCCCAGACCGTGCCGAACAGGCCGATGAACGGCGCCGTCGCGGCGATGGTCGAAAGGCCGGGACAGTTGCGGGTCAGGTCGTCATAGACCTCGCCCCAGACCTCGTCGAACAGCACATGGTTGGCGTTGGCGGCCGACGCCTCCGCCAGCGCCTGGGGCGAGGCTTCCAGATCCTGGCGCGGGGCGGTGCTCTGCCCGTTGGCTCGCACCAGCAAATGCGCAAACCGTTGCAATTGCGCGCGAATACCGCCGATATCCATGGCCGCGATCGCGTTGTTCAGGTCGTCGCACTCGGTGTTGACCCGGCGCACGGTGAAGATGAACTTGATCACCGCGTACCAGATATAAACCGACTGCAACACCAGGATCGCCAGCACCGCGCGGATCAGCAGATCCGAGTTTTCCAGCATGTGGGCTACGCTGTCGAAGCCGTCCATTGCAAATCCTGTCTCAGCGGGTGTTGGTGCCGGCCCCGTTCGGCCGGTATGCGGATGCCGTCACACTGCCAGAAGCCCCTGACAGCCGGCGCACCATGCATCGATTCGGCGGTTTGCGTATGGCGATTATGGGGCGCTCCGGCCATCGTTCGCGGGGGTTTGGGGCGGTCGGAAGGCGTCAATTCCGGTCCAGGAAGTCCCGCAACGCGGTATTGAATCCGGACACGTCTTCCATGTTGGACAGGTGACGGGCGACCGGCAAGATGACGAGACGCGCACCCGGAATTCCGTCGCGGATCGCCTCGGACATGGCGACGGGCGTGCCCGGATCGTCCTCGCCGCAGATGACCAGGGTCGGCGTCGCGATCTCGCCCAGCCGATGGGTCAGGTTCAGGCGGGCGATGGCCGCGCCGCAGCCGCAATACCCGTCGACGGGCGTGGCCGCGATCATCCGGCGCACGCCCTCGATCACATCCGGCGCCCGCTGCACGAAACCAGGCGAGAACCAGCGGTCGATGGTGCCATCGACACCGGCCGCCAGACCGTTGGCACGGGCGGCCTTGATGCGGTCGCCCCACATGGCCTGCGCTTCCGGCGGATAGCCACTGGCGGTATCGCACAGCACCAGGCTTTGCAGCCGCTCGGGCGCCTGCAAGCCCAGAGTCTGGCCGATCATGCCGCCCATGGACAGGCCGCAGAAATGGCTGCGCTCGATACCGAGCGCATCCCAGAGCCCGATCACGTCGCCAGCCAACTGGTCCAGCGTGTATTCGCCGGCCGGCGCCGCGCTGGCGCCGTGGCCGCGGGTGTCGAACCGCAGCACGCGATAGGCATCGGTCAGGGCGGGAAGCTGCGGGTCCCACATGCGGTGATCGGCGCTCAGCGAATGGCTCATCGTCAGCACCGGCGCGCCGGCGGGGCCATCGAAGCGATAGGCGATGCGCGTGCCGTTGACCTCGGCGTGTTCGACCATGGAAACTGTCTCCTTTGCGATCGGGCGATATTAGGGCCTGGGGCGAATTTGTCTCCGAATAGATCGGGTCCGGCCCGCTGCCGGAAGCGATTGGCTGATTGATGGGGATGGCGACCAGGGATTTCCAGCCCTTACGGCCGGCTCCCGCACATTCGAGCTTCGGCACCGCGCGGTCGCGGCCGGTCCCGGCGCCATGAGCCGCGCCCAGGCGGCGCCGCGATTCGGCGGCAGCGGCGCGCTGCGGCGACGGCGCCGCTCCCCGGCCAAGGCCGGGCATGCTCTGCTCCAACGCCCCCCAAAAAAGGGCAGTAGGCATGCCCCAAGGGAAATGCCTACCGCCCGACCGGGGTGTGCGCACGGCGCTCGGCAGCGCCGTCAGGGGCGGACCCGGCGACCGCAGCCGCCGTCCGCCCGCACTTGGTCTGTCAGTCGCCCGCGGCCACCAGCTTGTCGATGGCGACGCCCTTGCCGACGCCCTGGCGCTCCTTGAACGGCGTGGTGTCGATTTCCTCCAGTTCGATCTCGCCCGCCAGCACCCGGCGCTTCCATTCCTCGTGCTCCGGAATGTCGGCGTGGAATTCGGGCATGACCTCCTTGGCGAACAGTTCCAGGCTCTCGCAGATATGCTCGTGCGTGTTGCGGCCGGCCTGGTTCAACAGGATGATGCTGTCGACCTTGCTTTCGCGGAACCGGCGCAGCTTCTTGCGGATCGTCTCCGGCGAGCCGATCAGGCCGCCGCGCAGCGCCTTTTCGGCCGCGTCCGGGTTGGCCTTTTTCCAGGCCATGTACTCGTCCCAGAGGCTGACCGTGCCCGGATCGGCGCGCTTGCGGTTCTTGGAGCCGCTGTAATAGGCCAGCGAGAACTGGAAGAAGGTCACGCCTTCCGCCCGCCGCCGCGCTTCCTCGTCGGTCTCGGCGCACATGAAATAGCTGACCATGGCGATGTTGCAGTTGCTCTGATAGTCGGCCAGCTTTTCCTGCCGTTTCACGAACGCGTTGTAATAGGCGTGCACCCAGGCATGGGCCATATCGGCGGACAGGAACTGGAAGCCGAGCGCGCCGATGCCGCGCCGGCCGGCCATCTCGATCGTCTCCAACTGCGAGCAGGCGACCCAGAGCGGCGGGTGCGGCTTCTGCACCGGCTTCGGCAGCACGTTGCGCAGCGGGAATTTGAAATGCGGGCCGTCATACTCCCAGCCCTCCTGGGTGAACATCGGCATGATGCAGCGCACAGCGTCTTCCCAGACCTCGCGCTTGTTCTCCAACTGCCGGTCGAACGGCGCCAGCTCGGTGATGCTGGCGCCTTCGCCCATGCCGAATTCGACGCGGCCATTGCTGACCAGATCCAGGCAGGCCACCTTCTCGGCCACCCGCGCCGGGTGGTTGGAGGGCAACTGGATGATACCGTGGCCCAGGCGGATATTCTGGGTGCGCTGGCTGGCGGCGGACAGAAACACCTCTGGCTGCGGCGAGTGGGAGTATTCCTCCAGGAAATGGTGTTCCACCTGCCACGCATAGTCGTAGCCGAGCTTATCGGCCAGTTCGACCTGGCTGAGCGCGTTCTGATACAGCTGTCGCTCGTCGTCCTGCCCCCAGGGCCGGGGCAATTGCAGTTCGTAGAAAATTCCGAATTTCATGGCGGTTCTCCCGAAAGGGTCTGGCGGTCATCCGTCTACGACCAAGGTTGAACTCCCGAATGGCGGGCAGCAAGCCCAAAGTCGCCATACCATGCGGTGGCAGGGTCATCGCGTTACCCGGATTTTCCGCAAACGCCCCTTCCCTCTCGGCGCCATCCGGCCCACAAAGGGGGCCGAACGGATGTTCCGCCGCCCCCGGCATCGGCCAGAGGCGGCGGTTCCGTGTCTGTTGCGTCTGTTGCGGAGCCGGATTGTGGTCGCAGGATTGGAAGGGGTGGAACTGGCCTATCTGGCCGCGGTGTTCGCGGGCGGCTCGTTCATCCGCGGCTTTACCGGCTTCGGCTCCTCCATGATCTATGTGGTCGGCCTGACCTTCGCGATTCCGGCGAGCGAGGCGGTGCCGCTGATCCTGATCCTGGAGGTGATCGCCACCGCCGGCCTGCTGCCGGCCGCCTGGCATCACGTGCAATGGCGGAGCGTGGCGCTGCTGCTGGTCGCGGGCACGGTGGCGACGCCGCTGGGGCTCGGCCTGCTGGCCTTCCTGCCGCCGGCGCCGATGCAGGCCGTCATCGCCTGCGTGGTGCTGGGCGCCTGCCTGATGCTGCGCTCGGGCTTTCGCCTGCATCGGCAACCGGGACGGGTCGGAACCCTGGGCGTCGGCGCGCTCTCCGGCATTCTGACCGGCGCCACGTCCGCGGGCGGTCCGCCCATCGTGCTGTATTATTTTTCCGGTCCGCTGCCCGTGGCGGTCGCCCGGGCCTCGGTCATCGCCTATCTGGGCGCGGCCGATGTCATCGCCGGCAGCATGGCCGCGGCCCAGGGGCTGGTCGAGGGCGAAACCCTGGTGCGGGTCGCACTGGCGGCACCGGTGATGCTGCTCGGCGCCTGGGTGGGAACGCGCATGTTCCGGCGCACGGACCCGTCCCGCTTTCGCCAGTTGGTCATCGTGCTGCTGCTGGTGCTCTCGGTCGCCAGCCTGGGCAAGGCACTGCTGGCGATGCTCTGAGAGCGCGGCCCAGCCGGTGCCTCAACAGGGCCGCCGCCTCAGCAGAACAGGCTGGAGACCGACCGTTCCTCGGTGATGCGCATCATCGCCTCGCCCAGCAGGTGGGCGATGGAGAGTTGCTGGATGTTGTGGGCGGCGATCACCGGCTCCGGCGCCTGGATGCTGTCGGTGATGACCAGCGCCTCCATCGGCGAGGCCTCGACGCGCGCCACCGCGCCGCCGGAGAGCACGCCATGGGTCACATAGGCAGCGACGCTTTCCGCGCCCCGCTCCTTCAGCGCCACGGCCGCATTGCAGAGCGTGCCGGCGGAATCGACGATGTCGTCGACCAGCACGCAGCGCCGCCCCTCGACATTGCCGATAATGTTCATGACCTCCGACACGCCCGCCCGCTCGCGCCGCTTGTCGATGATGGCCAGGTCGGCCTCCAGCCGGCTGGCGATGGCCCGGGCCCGGACCACGCCGCCCACGTCCGGGGAGACGATCACCAGGTCGTCGCCGGCATACCGCTGGCGCAGGTCGCTGACGAACACCGGCTGGGCGTAGAGATTGTCGGTCGGGATATCGAAAAAGCCCTGGATCTGCCCCGCGTGCAAATCCATGGTCAGCACGCGGTTGGCGCCGGCGGTGGTGATCAGGTTCGCCACCAGCTTGGCCGAGATCGGCGTGCGCGGGCCGGTCTTGCGGTCCTGGCGGGCATAGCCGAAATAGGGAATCACCGCGGTGATGCGCTTGGCCGACCCGCGTTTCAGCGCATCGATGGTCACCAGCAATTCCATCAGCATGTCGTTGGCCGGATAGCTGGTCGACTGGATGACGAACACGTCCTCGCCGCGCACGTTTTCCTCGATCTCGACGAACACCTCCATGTCGGCGAAGCGTTTGATTTGCGCGCTGGTCATCGGCAAATTCAAATAACGCCCGATGGCTTCAGCCAACGGACGGTTGCTGTTTCCGGCGAGAATTTTCATGTGAGGCCTGCGGTTGGTCGGCGGCTGGCAGGATGGATCCGGCCGGCCATGCGACCGGCGATCACCGATGGGTGACCTCCGATAGCACCGGGGGGCAGGGTTGTAAATGCGACGGGCGATACAGACGCACGCAAGCCCGGCCCGCCAGCGCAATGAAACAACGGCAAAAGCCGAATCCGCAGACCGCCGCCATCCGCTCTTTCCCCGTCCGGAGCCGCGGGCCGAACGCCGGCTGCAATGGCAGCGCCGGGCGCTTTCGGACCGGCGTTTGCTTTTTCAGACAATTGCCGCAAAATCCTCGCCACCCTAACCGGAGGCGGGAGACGGCAAGGCCCATGACCTGGCGCATCGGTGTCGATATCGGCGGCACCTTTACCGACGTGGCGATGATCGAGGAGGCCACGGGCCGCATCGGCATCGCCAAGACCCCGACCACGCCGGACGATTTCGGCCGCGGCGTCCTGAACGGCCTGAACGAGGCGCTGGCCAAATACGGCCTGCCCGCCGCCGACGTGACGCTGCTGTCCCACGCCACCACCGTGGTCACCAACGCCCTGCTGGAAAACAAGGGCGCGCGCATCGCGCTGGTGACCACGCGCGGCTTTCGCGACGTGCTGGAACTGCGCCGCTCGGCCCGGGCCGATCTCTATGACCTGTTCCAGGACCCGCCGGCCGTGCTCGTGCCCCGTCACCGCCGGCTGGAGGTGACCGAGCGCATCGGCGCCGGCGGCGAGGTGGTCGTGCCGCTGGCCGAGGGCGAACTGCCGGCCCTGGTCGCGCAACTCCAGGCCCTGGACGTGGAGGCGGTCGCCGTCTCGCTGCTGTTCGCCTTCCAGAATGACGCGCACGAAAAGGCCCTGGGCGCGGCCTTGCGGGCCGCGCTGCCGGGCGTGCCGGTGTTCCTGTCCTGTGAAGTCCTGCCAGAAATCCGCGAGTTCGAGCGCACGTCGACCACCGCCGTCTGTGCCTATGTCGGCCCGATCCTGGAGAGCTATCTCCGCCGCCTGCAACAGGCCACCGGCTCGCTCGGCCTGCCGGACCTGATGGTGATGGGCTCGGCCGGCGGCGTGCTGGACGTGCCGGCGGCGCTGGCCATGCCGGCGGCGGCGGTGGAGAGCGGTCCGGCGGCGGGCGTGATCGCCGCCCAGATGATCGGCCAGCAACTGGGCCGGCCGAACCTGCTCTCGTTCGACATGGGCGGCACCACCGCCAAGGCCTCGCTGATCGAGAACGGCCGGGTGGAGACGACGGCGGAATACGAGGTCGGCTCGTCCGCCAGCCAGAGCCGCTGGCTGCACGGCACCGGCCATCCGATCCGCGTGCCGGTGATCGACCTGGCGGAGGTCTCCGCCGGCGGCGGCTCCATCGCCTGGATCGACCCGGCCGGCGCGCTGCGGGTCGGCCCGCACTCAGCCGGCGCCGCGCCGGGGCCGGTCTGCTATGGCCAGGGCGGCACCGAGCCGACCATCACCGACACCAATCTGGTGCTGGGCTATCTCGACGCCACCTCGCTGCTGGGCGGCGGCCTGCCCATCGACTACGCCGCAGCCGAGGCCGCGCTGCGCGAGCGCATCGCCCAACCGCTCGGCCAGAGCGTGGAACAGGCGGCGGCGGGCATTCGCGCCATCGTCAACAACGCCATGGCCGAGGCGCTGCGCATGGTCTCGGTCGAGCGCGGCCACGACCCGCGCGAATTCGCCATGGTCGCCTTCGGCGGCGCCGGGCCGCTGCACGCCTGCGCCCTGGCGGACGAGTTGGACGTGCCCGAGGTGATCGTGCCGCCGATCCCCGGCGCCTTCTCCGCCCTGGGCCTGGTCGGGGCCGACATCCGCCGCGACTATGCCCGCACCATCTATGCGCCGCTCGAGACCCTGACGCCGGAACACCTGACCGCCATCTGGGACGACATGGCCGCCGAGGGCCGGGCCATGCTGGAGGCCGCGCGCGTGCCGGCCGGACGGCAGGAATTGCAGCGCCAGGCCGACCTCCGCTATGGCCGCCAGGCCTACGAGCTGACCGTGGACGCGCCGGCGGGTGCGGTCACGCCAGCGACGCTCGCCGGCCTCGCCGACGGCTTTCACGCCGCGCACGAGCGCACCTACGGCCACAAGAACGAGGCCGAGCCGGTGCATGTGGTGACGCTGCGGCTCTCGGCCGTGGGCAAGCTCGGCCAGCCCCGCTTTGCCGAGGCGACCGGCGACGGCTCCAGCCTGAAGGCCGAGCGCCCCGCCTGGTTCGAGGCCACCGGCCGCGTCCCGGCGCCGGTGCACGACCGCGCCCGTCTGGCGGTGGGCCAAATACTGGAGGGACCGGCCATCGTCGAGTCGCTGGACAGCACCCTGGTCCTCCCGCCCGGCTGGCGCGCGCGCGTGGACGACGCCGGCTTCCTCCGGCTGACGCGGGGGTAATCGCCATGCCATACCAGATCATCGCTTCCCCGGCCGGCCGCAGGCTGGGCCGGGGTCTCCCGCCGAGGCCGGCTCGTCACGAGGTCCCGGATCGCGCTCCGCGCTTCCGGGAAAGCTGGAACTTGTCTTGGGCCCAGGCCACCGATTCCGGGGAACGCACGAAATGACCACCCCCCTCGACCCCGCCACTTTCGAGGTGGTGAAGAACAGCCTTTCGAAGATTGCCGAGGAGATGAAGATCGTCCTCGCCAAGACCGCCTATTCGCCGATCCTGAAGGTGGCCGGCGACTATTCCTGCGGCGTGTTCGACGTCGACGGCAATATGGTCGCCCAGGGGCCGGACCTGCCGATCCATCTGGGCTCCATGCCCGATGCGGTGCGGGCGGTGGTGCAGGTGTTCCGGGACGACGTGGCCGAGGGCGACGTCTTCATCCACAACGACCCCTATTTCGGCGGCTCGCACCTGCCGGACGTGAACGTGGTGACGCCGGCCTTCCACCGGGGCGAGCTGCTCGGCTACACCTGCGTGCGGGCGCACTGGCCGGACGTCGGCAGCGCCACCCCCGGCTCCTATGGCGCGGTGACGGAGATCTATGGCGAGGGCCTGCGCCTGCCGCCGGTGCGGCTCTACCGCAACCACGTCATCGACCGCAATATCGAGGCCATCATCATGGCCAATGTGCGCACGCCGGAGGAACGCATCGGCGACCTCCGCGCCCAGGTGGCCGCCAACCGCCGCGCCTGCCAGCGGCTGGCCGCATTGGCCGAAAAGCACTCGGCCCGGGGGCTGAAGGCGATCATGGCCGAGGTCATGGACTATTCCGAGCGCATGATGCGGCTGATGCTGGCAGACCTGCCGGACGGCGAGGCCAGCTTCGAGGATTTCTGCGACGGCGACGGCGTGTTCGAGGACGGCGCCGACGAGGATGCGGTGTTCTGGATCCGCATGAAAATCGTCAAGAAAGGCGACACGATCACGGTCGATTTCGCCGGCTCCGACCCCAAGGTGCCCGGCCCGATCAACGCCCCTTTGAGCGTCACCGCCAGCGGCGTGTTCTGCGCGCTGAAAATGGTGGTGGACCCGAAAAGCCTGATCCCGCCCAACTCCGGCACCTGGCGGCCGATCACGGTGACCGCGCCCAAGGGCTCGGTGGTGAACGCGGAATTCCCCTCGCCCGTGGTCTATGCCAATCACGAGATGAGCCACCGGGTCTGCGACATGACCTTCGGCGCGCTGGCCCGGTTCATGCCCGACAATGTGATGGCGTGCAGCCAGGGCACCAGCGCCGTCGTCACCTTCGGCGGCCAGGACCCGCGCAACGGCAACCGCTATGTCTCGTACGAGACCATCAAGGGCGGCACCGGCGCGCGGCCCGGCAAGGACGGCATCAACACGATTGCCGCCGGCATCTCCAACACCATGAATACGCCGATCGAGGTGCTGGAGATGAGCTTCCCGCTCCGGGTCGACTATTACGCCATCACCGCCGGCAGCGGCGGCGAGGGCCAATGGCGCGGCGGTTGCGGTGCCGAGCGCGCCTGGACCGTGCTGGACCACACCAGCCGGGCGACGGTCTGTTTCGAGCGCACCCGCTCGGCCCCGTTCGGCGTCTGCGGCGGCGAGGCCGGCGCGGCGGCGAAGATCAAGCTCCGCCTGCCGGACGGCCGCGAGCGCGCCCTGGTCTCCAAGGGCGCCTTCGACGCCCCGGCCGGCAGCCAGGTGGTGATCGAAGCGCCGGGCGGCGGCGGCTACGGCCCTGCCGCCGCCCGCGATCCCGCCGCCCGCCGGCGGGATGCGGCGGACGGATATGTGACGTGAATGGCGGCAACCAGCGCCCTTGATACTATCGCACGGAGTGCTATATTTCTACCCGTTGCGGGCCTGTGCGAATGCGGGTGTTCGTGACCAAGCCGTTTGCACGGTTCGCCGGCCAGGAGGGCCTTGCGGATCGGCAATTGCGGGAGGTGGCCCGCCGGGTCGTGGACGGTCTCGTCGATGCCGATCTCGGCGGCGGCGTGATTAAGCAGCGCATTGCGCGGCAGGGACAAGGGAAATCCGGCGGATTTCGGTCCGTGGTCCTGTATCGAAAGGGCGACACTCTGTTCTTCGTCTATGGATTTGCGAAGAAGGCCCGCACCAATATCCGCAAGGACGAGTTGCAGGCCTTCCGGCTGCTGGCCGATCAAATGCTGGCGATGGACGATACGGCCCTGAAGGCAGCGATGGCGAACGGAACGATTGCCGAAATTTTGGACGAAGACTGACACGATGCCGAAGCAATACAAGAGCGGTGCGCTTGCGGCGATCCATGAAACCGCCGCTGGCCTGAGCGATGCCGGCGTGCTGACGAAACAGACCATGCGTGCGTTCGACGAGTTGTGCCTGACGCCGGTCCGCGACCTGTCGGCCGAGGAAATCCGCGGCATTCGCCAAAAGGAACAGGCCAGCCAAGCCGTCTTCGCCCGCTATCTGAACGTCACACCCAGCCTTGTCAGCCAGTGGGAGCGCGGCGAGAAGCGGCCGCGAGGCGCGTCTCTCAAACTGTTGACGCTGGTGGCGAAAAACGGTCTTCAGGCGGTGGCCTGACCCCTCGAACCGGACCCTGCACCCCATGACCGACCGAACCTATTATACGCCCACCGGCGGGCTGCCGCCGCAGTCGCAATTGCTGACCGGCCGGGCGGTGTTCACCGAAGCCTATGCGGTGATCCCGCGCGGCGTGATGACCGACATCGTCACCAGCCTGCTGCCCTTCTGGGAGGGCGCGCGGGCCTGGATGCTGTCGCGGCCGCTCTCCGGCTTTGCCGAGACGTTTTCGCAGAGCATCGTCGAACTCGCCCCCGGCGGCGGCAGCGACCGGCCGGAGCCGGACCCGGCGGCGGAAGGCGCGCTGTTCGTGGTGGCGGGCCGGGTGGATGTGACCCTGGCCGGCGCGACGCACACGCTCGCCCCCGGCGGCTTCGCCTTCGTGCCGGCCGGCACGGCCTGGAGCGTGCGCAACACTGCCGGCGCGCCCGCGACCTTCCACTGGATCCGCAAGCGGTTCCAGGCGGTCGACGGCCTCGCGCCGCCCGACCCGGTGGTGGCGAACGAGCAGGACATCGCGCCCGCCGCCATGCCCGACACCGATGGCGCCTGGGCGACGACGCGGATGCTCGACCCGACCGACATCCGCTATGACATGCACGTCAACATCGTCACCTTCCAGCCCGGCGCGGTCATCCCCTTCGCCGAGACCCATGTGATGGAGCACGGGCTCTATATGTTGCAGGGCAAGGGCGTCTATCGCCTGAACCAGGACTGGGTCGAGGTGGAGGCCGGCGACTTTCTCTGGCTGCGCGCCTTCTGCCCGCAGGCCTGCTATGCCGGCGGGCCGGAGCCGTTCCGCTACCTGCTCTACAAGGACGTGAACCGCCACGCCGACCTGGCGCCGGTCCGGGCGCGATAGTGTGTTCCCCGGAGCCTGCGAAGCGGGCATCCGGGGCCGCTCTGGGGGAGCGAACACCGCCAGTGCCAGGGTTCGAAGGATGACACCGGCCCCGGCTCAAGGCCGGGGAACACAGATCCGGCGTTGCTGGTTGCTGTTCCCCGGACGGTGCGGAGCGCCGATCCGGGGCCGCTCGAGGGCGGGCGAACACCGCCGCTGCCAGTGTTGGTTCGAAGGAGGCGCCGATCCGGGGCCGCTTCGAGGGCGGGGCGAACACCGCCAGACACCGGTTCCCCGGCGGTTCCCTCTCCGCTCTGGGGCGCAGGCCGTCCCAACGAAAACGCCCGCCGGCTCATAAGCCGGCGGGCGTTTGTCTTTCAGCCTCGGCAGCCGGTCAGGCGGCGCGGGCGGCCTGGGCCTGGTCGACCAGGGCCTTGAACGCCTCCGGCTCGTGCACCGCGATGTCGGCCAGCACCTTGCGGTCGACCTCGATCTGGGCCTTGTGGATGCCGTCCATGAACTGGCTGTAGGTCATGCCGTGCTCGCGCGCGGCCGCGTTGATGCGCTGGATCCAGAGCGCACGGAAGTTGCGCTTCTTGGTGCGGCGGTCGCGATAGGCGTATTGCAGGCCCTTCTCGACCTTTTCGATCGCAACGCGGAAATTGGTGCTGTTGCGGCCGCGATAGCCCTTGGCCATCGCAAGCACTTTTTTGTGGCGGGCCTTGGCGGTTACGCCGCGTTTCACTCGTGCCATGGGTCAAAATCCTCTGATAAAGCGGGCGCTGCGGTTCAGCGGTCGTAGGGCATGAATTTGCGGACGATGGACTGATCGGCCTCGCTCATGACCTGGGTCCCGCGGGCCTGGCGCTTCATCTTCGTGCTCTTGTTCGAGAGCATGTGGCGCTTGTAGGCCGTGTTCATCAGGATTTTGCCGGTACCGGTGCGTTTGAAGCGGCGCTTCACGCTGCTTTTGGTTTTCATTTTGGGCATTTTCGGGTCCTCGAATACGGGGTGATCGAACGCCCGCCGTGGCAATGCCCGGTCGTTGCGCCGCGTCGATCGCGACGCTCCGACCCTAGCCAGGCAGGCGGTGGTAAAGCGCGGGCTTATACGCGCCGGCGCCGCGATTGGCAAGCGCGGAAGCGCTGGACACGCGCCGCGGCACTCTGTCATGATTTTTGCCAAGCACCAAGCAACAGCAATGAGGATGCGATCCCATGGGCTACGAAACCATTCAGGTCGATGCCGTCACGCCGCGCATCGGCGCCATGATTTCCGGCGTCGACCTCTCGCAGCCGGTCTCGAACCAGCAATATTCCGAGATCCATGACGCGCTGATGCAGCACCAGGTGATCTTTTTCCGCGATCAGAACATGGACCTGGACCAGCACAAGGACCTGGGCCGGCATTTCGGCGAACTGCACATCCACCCGGCCTCGCCCGGGCCGGAGGGCCATCCCGAAGTCCTCATCATCCACGCCGACAAGGATTCGAAGCGCATCGCCGGCGAGCGCTGGCATTCGGATGTGAGCTGCGATCCGGAACCGCCCATGGGCTCGATCCTGCACCTCCAGACCGTGCCGCCCACCGGCGGCGACACGCTGTTCTCCAGCATGTACGCCGCCTATGAGGCGCTGAGCGAGCGCATGAAGTCCTATCTGGAAGGGCTGACCGCCACCCATTCCGGCGAGCATGTCTATCGCGGCCGCTATGCCGACCGCGGCGTCGACGACACCGGCAAGGTCTATCCGACCAACGTGCACCCGGTGGTGCGCACCCATCCGGTCACCGGCCGCAAGGCGCTGTTCGTCAACCCGACCTTCACCGTCAAGATCAACGAGGTCGGCCGCGACGAGAGCGAGGGCGTGCTGCGCTTCCTCTACGATTTCTGCGCCAAGCCGGACTTCCAGTGCCGCTTCCGCTGGCAGCCCCAGTCCGTCGCCATGTGGGACAATCGTTGCGTCCAGCATATCGCCATGTGGGATTACTTCCCGCAGGTGCGCAGCGGCTATCGCATCACCATCAAGGGCGACCGGCCGGTCTGAGGGGGCCGGTCTGAGGGCGGGCCCCCCCAAGGCCACCCGCGTTTCCCGGCCGAGCCGGAGGCAAGGGCCGGGACCGGTGTCCGGCAGCGAACACCGGCGCCATCCGTGTTCGAAGGATGACACCGGCCCCGGATCGGCGCTCCGCACCGTCCGGGGAACACCACCGTCTTTGGCTCGCCCGCCAAGACAGCGGCCAGGGGCTGGGGGCTGGCGCTACCGCCAGCCTTGGAGTATCATAGTAATTCACAATCCCACTCGAAGGACCTGAAATCTTGTCGAAATTTCGCCGTGTCATCGCGCCCGAGGTTGCGGAAGGCGCCCCGGAGACCTGGTCCAACTGTCTTGTGGCCGGCAACACCGTCTATATCGCCGGCCTGACCGCGCGCGACCCGGTGGGCGACGCCACAATCGGCGCCGACGACGAAACCCAGGCGCGCATCATTTTCGGCAAGATGAAAGCCTTGCTCGAAGCGGCCGGCGGCGACATGAGCGATGTGATCAAGATGACGGTCTATGTGACCGACATCCGGCGGCGGAAACAGGTCTGGCAGGCGCGGCGCGAGTTCTTTTCCGGCGACTTCCCCGCCAGCACCCTGGTGGAGGTCTCGAAGCTGGCCGATCCGGCGATCACCGTCGAGATCGAGGCCATCGCCGTGCTGGGGCCGGTCTGAAGGCCTTAACGCCCCGGCAGCCTCAATCGTCGTCGAGCTCGCTGTCCCAGTAGAGATAGTCGCGCCAGCTCTCGTGCAAGAAATTGGGCGGGAATCCCCGCCCATGCTCCTGCAACTGGAAAACGCTCGGCTCGATTGGGGTGTGCTGCGGCCTCATCCCGGCCACGTTCGGCATCTTGTTGCCCTTGGCCAGATTGCAGGCGGAACACGACGTCACGACATTTTCCCAGGTGGTGCGCCCGCCGCGCGAGCGGGGAATCACATGGTCGAAGGTCAGGTCGTGCGGCTGGAAGCGGTCGCCGCAATACTGGCAGTCGAACCGGTCGCGCAGGAACACGTTGAAGCGGGTGAACGCCGCGCGTTTGGCCGGCGGCACGTATTCCTTCAGGGCGATGACCGACGGCAGCGGCATTTCAAAGGTCGGCGAGTGCACGGCGATATCGTACTCGGCCAGCACGTTCACCCGGTCGAGAAACACCGCCTTGATGGTTTCCCGCCACGGCCAGAGCGACAGCGGGAAGTAGCTGAGCGGCCGAAAGTCCGCATTCAGCACCAAAGCCGAACAATGATCCAAAGCGATGCGCACGTCCGTTACGCTCCTTTGGTTGGCGCAGTATCCGATCGCGCTGCGCCGGGTCGCCGAATTGCGCGAGTGATTTTGCCGCCAAGCAGACACTCTCCGCAACTGCTATATATAGAGCGATAGTCAGCGCCTGTTACAACCAGATGTCAATCGGCTCGCCCCGATTGGCCGGGCGCACACCGCATACCCCGATGAGTACCGGATGACACCGCCGCCTGCGCCCGCGTCCGACGCGGGCACCCGCTCGGATTGGGCCACGATCCGTACGCTGCTGCCTTATCTTTGGCCTGCCGGCGATTCCAGCGCGCGCCTGCGCGTCGTGCTGGCCATGCTGAGCCTGCTGACCGCCAAGGTCGCGGTGATCTATGTGCCGATTCTGTTTGGCCAGGCCATCGATTCCCTGCCCGCCCTCGCCGAGGCGGGGCCGGCTGCGGCGCTGCCGCTGGGGCTGATCCTCGCCTATGGCGGCGCCCGCGTCGCCTCGCTGGCCTTCGGCGAGTTGCGGGATGCGATTTTCGCCAGCGTCGGCCAGCGCGCCATTCGCTCCATCGCGCTCGTCACCTTCCGCCATCTGCACGTGCTGTCGCTGCGCTTCCACCTGGAGCGGCAGACCGGCGGCCTCTCGCGCTTCATCGAGCGCGGCACCAAGGCCATCGACACGCTGCTGCGCTTCACCCTGTTCGCGATCCTGCCGACCCTGATCGAGATCGTGCTGGTGTTCGCGCTGCTCTGGAGCCTGCTGGACCTGTGGTTTGCGGTGGTGACGATCGCGACCGTGATCCTCTACATCACCTACACGGTCGTCGTGACGAGCTGGCGGATCAAGCTGCGCCGGCGCATGAACGAGGCCGACCAGCGCGCCAACACCCGCGCCATCGACAGCCTGTTGAACTACGAGACCGTCAAGTATTTCGGCAACGAGGAGCACGAGGCCCGGCGATTCGATTCCTCGCTGCAACGCTACGAGAAGGCGGCGGTGGCGAACGGCCAGTCGCTGGGCCTGCTCAATGTGGGCCAGTCCTTCGTCATTTCGGTGGGCCTGACCGTCATCATGATCATGGCCGCCGCCGGCATTGCCGACCGGTCGATGACGGTGGGCGATTTCGTCATGGTCAACACCTACCTGATCCAGCTTTACCAGCCGCTCGGCTTTTTCGGCTTCGCCTACCGCGAGATCAAGCAGGCGCTGGTGGACATGGAGCGCATGTTCGACCTGCGCCTCGTCCCGCCGGAGGTGGAGGACAAGCCGGACGCCCCGGCCCTGGACGTCGCCGGCGGCGAGGTGCGGTTCGAGGGTGTGGAGTTCGGCTACGATCCGCGCCGGCCGATCCTGAAGGGCGTGAGCTTCACCGTGCCCGCCGGCAAGACCGTGGCCGTGGTCGGCCCCTCCGGCGCCGGCAAATCCACCATCAGCCGGCTGCTGTTCCGCTTCTACGACGTCAATGGCGGCCGGGTGCTGATCGACGGCCAGGACATTCGCGACGTGCAACAGGCAAGCGTGCGCGCGGTGCTGGGAATCGTGCCGCAGGACACCGTTCTGTTCAACGACACCATCACCTACAATATCGACTATGGCCGCCCCGGCAGCACCCAGGCCGCGGTGGAGCGGGCGGCGCGCCTCGCCCACATTCACGACTTCATCGCCGGCACGCCGGACGGCTATGCCACCATGGTCGGCGAGCGCGGGCTGAAACTCTCCGGCGGCGAGAAACAGCGCGTCGCCATCGCCCGCACCATATTGAAAGACCCGCCGATCCTGCTGTTCGACGAGGCCACCAGCGCGCTCGACACCGAGACGGAGCAGGCGATCCAGCAGAATTTGCGCGAACTCGCCCAGGGCAAGACCGCGCTGGTGATCGCGCACCGGCTTTCGACCGTGGTCGACGCCGACGAAATCCTGGTGCTGGACGCGGGCCGCATCGTCGAGCGCGGCCGCCACCGGGAGTTGGTGGCGCGGGGCGGCGTCTATGCCGCCATGTGGGCGCGCCAGCAGGAAGACCCCGACGCCGACGCCTGATCCCTGAACGGGGCCTGATCCCCGGAGGTGGCGGAGCATCGCTCCTGATCCCCGGAAGTGGCGGAGCCGCCATCCGGGGCCGGTTGCTCTCGCGAACACGGGCGGCGGCGGTGTTCGAAGGATGACACCGGTCCCGGATCGGCGCTCCGCACCGTCCGGGAAACACCGAGCTCAGTCCGCCGCTTTCCCCTCGTCCTCAGTGCGAGTGGCGCGGGATTTTGTGGCGGACGCGCTGGTATTTCACCGCCGACTCCAACACGCCGCCGGTCTCCAACTGGCCGACGTCGCGGCGGTAGATCTCCTCCCACGGCGTGTGGTTGTCGAACTCCACCGGCGGCAGCGCGGCACGGCGGCGGGCGATCTCCTCGTCGGAAATCAGCATGTCGACACGGGCGGCATTCAGGTCGATGCGCACCGGGTCGCCGTTTTGCAGGATCGCCAGATTGCCGCCGGCGGCGCTCTCCGGCGAGGCGTTCAGGATCGAGGGCGAGCCGGACGTGCCGCTCTGGCGGCCGTCGCCGACGCAGGGCAGGCTCATGACACCGGCTTTGATCAGGGCGTCCGGCGGCTGCATGTTCACCACCTCCGCCGAGCCCGGATAGCCGAGCGGCCCGGTGCCGCGGATGAACAGCACCGTGCGCTCGTCGATGCCGAGGGCCGGGTCGTTCAGGTTCCGGTGGTAGTCCTCCGGCCCGTCGAACACGACGGCCTTGCCCTCGAACACATTCTCCCGGCCCGGTTCCGACAGGAAGCGCTTGCGGAAATCGGCGTCGATGACGCTGGTCTTCATGATGGCGCTGTCGAAAATGTTGCCGCGCATCACCAGGAAGCCGGCCTTGTCCTTCATCGGCTGGCCATACGCCTTGATGACGTCGCGGTTCGAGGCCTCGCGGCCGCGGCAATTCTCGCCCATGGTCTTGCCGTTGATCGTCAGCGCGGCCTCGTGAATCTTGCCGGCGCCGATCAGCTCGTTCACCACCGCCGGCACGCCGCCGGCGCGGTGATAGCCCTCGCCCAGATACTCGCCCGCCGGCTGG
The DNA here is from genome assembly GCA_020638555.1 of Alphaproteobacteria bacterium. NCBI lineage: Bacteria > Pseudomonadati > Pseudomonadota > Alphaproteobacteria > Alphaproteobacteria bacterium. The sequence goes on from JACKII010000003.1 coordinate 491,552, forward strand.
AGGTTGACCAGCAAAGGCAGGTCGTAGCCATGGACCTGCCAGTCATCCAGGCTCAACTCCACCCCCGCATGGCGGGCGATGGCCGCCAGATGGATCGGCGCGTTGGTGGAGCCGCCGATGGCGGTGTTGACGGCGATGGCGTTCAGGAACGCCTCGCGCGTCAGGATCTTGGAGGGCGTCAGGTCCTCCCAGACGATTTCCACCGCGCGCTTGCCGGTCTCGTAGGCGATCTGGCCGCGCTCGCGATAGGGCGCCGGGATGGCGGCGCAGCCGGGCAGCGACAGGCCCAGCGCCTCCGCCAGGCTGTTCATGGTCGTGGCCGTGCCCATGGTGTTGCAATGGCCCATGGATGGCGCTGAGGCGGCCACCACCTCGATGAATTCCTCATAGCCGATCTCGCCGGCGGCGTAGCGCTGCCGCGCCTCCCACAGCACCGTGCCGGAGCCGACGCGGCGGCCCTTGTAATTGCCGTCCAGCATCGGCCCGCCCGAAAGCACGATGGCGGGAATGTCGACCGTCGCCGCCGCCATGATCATCGCCGGCGTGGTCTTGTCGCAACCGGTGGTCAGCACGACACCGTCCAGCGGATAGCCGTGCAGCACCTCCACCAGCGAGAGATAGGCCAGGTTCCGGTCCAGCGCCGCGGTCGGCCGCTTGCCGGTCTCCTGGATCGGATGGGTCGGGAATTCCAGGGCGACGCCGCCCGCCTCGCGAATGCCCTCGCGCACCCGTTGGGCCAGGTCGACATGGATGCGGTTGCAGGGCGAGAGGTCGCTGCCGGACTGGGCGATGCCGATGATCGGCTTGCCGGACTGCAACTCATCCCGCGTCAGGCCGAAATTCATGTAGCGCTCTATGTACATGGCGGTGGCGCTGACATCGTGCGGGTCGTTGAACCATTCCGCGCTGCGCAATTTCCGGGCCATCCGACGGTCTCCCTACTATGCTATTGCTCCGGCTAGTATAGAGGCAGTCAAGGGCCGCTGGTAGCCCGTGTCAGGGAGAGAAACGATGCGCGATCCGTCAACGCAACCCCTTCCCGCTGCCAGCCATCGCACCGACAGCGAAGCGCAGAAATTCGTGGTGGATTCGGCGATCCGGATCGGGGTTCTCGGCCTTCTCGCCTATTGGTCCCTCACCCTGGTCGCCCCCTTTCTGTCGATCGTGGTCTGGGCCGGCGTGCTTGCGGTCGCGCTCTATCCGATCTTTGCCTGGCTCGCACGGGCGATGGGCGGGCGGCGCACCCTGGCGGCGGCGCTGGTGACGCTCGTCCTGCTGCTGATCGTCATCGGACCGGTGGCCGCCCTCGTTGCGAGCCTGATCGAATGGTCCGCCGCGCTGGTCAGCAAGCTTCAGGCCGGCCAGATTGCGGTCCCCCTGCCGCCGGACTCGGTCCGGCAATGGCCGCTGATCGGCGAGCGCGCCTACGCGTTCTGGACGCTCGCCGCCGACAATCTCGCCGGCGCCGCCCTGAGCATCAAACCGCAATTGCTGAAAGCCGGCGGAACGGTGCTCGGGTCGATGGCCGGCCTGGGCCTCAGCGCTCTGGCGTTCGCTGCGTCCAGCGTCATCGCCGGCTGCCTCCTGGTGCCCGGCCCGAGACTGGTTGCCGGGGCAAGGCTGCTTGCGACCCGCATCGTTTCCAGCCGCGGCGACCGGTTTGTGGACATGGCCGGCACCACGATCCGCAATGTCAGCCGCGGCGTCATCGGGATTTCCCTGCTCCAGGCGCTACTGGGCGGGATTGGCATGATCGCCGCCGGCGTGCCGTTGGCGGGCCCGCTGGCGCTGGCAATGCTGGTGCTGGGGATCGTGCAGATCGGGCCGGGCATCGTGGTCGTGGGCGTGATCGTGTGGGCCTGGTCCACGCTCGACCCGCTCGCCGCCGGCCTGCTGACGGCCTATCTCGTGCCGGTCGCGCTGATCGACAATGTCCTCCGGCCCATCGTCATGGCCAAGGGGCTGCCCGTGCCGATGCTGGTGATCCTGGTCGGCGTGATCGGCGGCACGCTCAGCTATGGTCTGATCGGACTCTTTCTCGGTCCGATCGTGCTCAGTGTCTTCTATGAGTTGCTCGTGGCGTGGGTGCGGGACCGGCCGCAAGTCGCGGCACCCGCCGCCACAACCGAGGATTCCTAGCCGGGCATACGCCAAAACCGGCGGCGCGCCATCGCCCGGCCCCAGAGTGGCGCGGTCGTGACCGCAGTTCCCTTGATCACTGCACAATACGACCGGCCCCTCCCGCAATTTTCCCCGAAAATTCCCCAATACCCACATACTTCCGCCAAGCGGCTCGACCAGATTGCGTCCTCAGGCACAGCGCACTGACGCCTGTGCCTGGATCAGAACCCAAGTGAGGACCATTGATCATGTCAAAAGTCTGGCTCGCGCTCGCCACGGCGGGCTTTCTGATGGCGTCGCCGGCGATGGCAGCCAACGCCGACTTCGCGAAGGCCGATGCCAACGGGGACGGCAGTGTCTCCATGGAAGAAGCGAAAGCCGTCATGCCCGATCTGACGGAAGCCCAGTTCAAGGCGGCCGATGCCGACGGCAGCGGCTCGCTGGACGAGAAGGAATTCGCGTCCCTGAGCTAGGCTCACCCCAGTTCCCGATACCTTCTTGATCGATCCACTTCGCCCCGGCGCCGCCCACAGCGCCGGGGCCTTTTTTGCCCGCAATTGGCAAAGCGGCGGCCAGCGGCTAAACCAGCGCGTCATTCGATGCTCCCCCAACCCGTGCCTGTCACGAAAGCCGCCCTGCCATGACCCAGTTTGCCATCCCGCCGCTTGCCCCCGTCACCCTGCCGGTGGAGGGCACGGACGCGGTATTCCCCGTCGCCCGCGTCTTTTGCATCGGCCGCAATTATGCGGAGCATGCGCGCGAGATGGGCCACGATCCGGACCGCGAGCCGCCCTTCTTCTTCATGAAGCCCGCCACCAGCGTCTCGACCGGCGGCGAATTCCCCTATCCGCCCGGCACGTCGGACGTGCATCACGAGATGGAAATGATCGTGGCGCTGGGCAAAGGCGGCCGCGACATCCCGGAAGACCGGGCGCTCGACTGCGTCTACGGCTATGGCGTCGGCCTCGACATGACCCGGCGCGACCTGCAGGGCGAGGCCAAGAAGCTGGGCCGCCCCTGGGAGATCGGCAAGGCGTTCGACCATGCCGCCCCGTGCAGCGGCCTGAAGCGCGCCGCCGACATCGGCCACCCGACGGCGAACCGCATCACTCTGGATGTGAACGGCAAGCGCCGCCAGGACAGCACGCTCGACAAGATGATCTGGAACGTGCCGGAGACCATCGCCTATATCAGCCGCTATTTCGAACTGATGCCGGGCGACATCATCATGTCCGGCACGCCGGAGGGCGTGGCCGCCGTCGTCAAGGGCGACCGGCTGGTCGGCGAGGTCGAGGGCGTCGGCCGGCTGGAAGTGACCGTCGTCTAGAGCGGATTATTTTTCCGCTGGCTCACCAGCCCGTCTTCCCTGTCCTCGCGAAGGCGGGGACCCAAGCCTGAGAGACCAATACAGAGTCCCGTGTCCTGTGAGACGCTCTCAGGCATGGGCTCCCGCTTGCGCGGGAGACGAGGCAGGAGAGTGGGTCGACCAGGACCGAAAACGCTCTGGGCGCCTGGGTGTTTGGGCGAGCGCGAGCCCCTTCCCTTCAGGCGCCGGCCCGCGGATCGGGCCATTCGGGCAGGTTCATGCGCCGGCGCCAGTGGGTAGCGATTGCGTCGCGCCGCGCGACCCACACATCGCCCTTGCCGGCGATATGGTCCAGGACCCGGCGCAGCCCACCGATGCGGCCGGGCCGGCCGATAATGCGGAGATGCAGGCCGATGGTCAGCATTTTCGGCGCCGTCTCGCTCTCGGCCCGCAACCAGTCGATGGCCTCGATGCAATAGCGCGCGAAGTCGTCGGCGAAATGGAAGCCGCCGCCGCGCTGAAAGCGCATGTCGTTGGTGTCGAAGCCATAGGGCAGCACCACGTGCGGCCGGCCCGCGACCTCCACGATCTGCGGCAGGTCATCGTTGTAGACGTCGCTGTCGTAGAGAAAGCCGCCCTCCTCCACCAGCAACCGGCGCGTGTTCGGGCTGGCGGCCGAGCGGGTGTGCCAGCCCACCGGCCGCACCCCGGCGGCGGCCTCGATCTCGGCGACGCAGCGGGCGATCACGGCCCGCTCTTCGTCCTCGGTCATGTTGGCGTGCCGCTCCCAGCGCCAGGAGTGGCAGCCGATCTCGTGCCCGCGCGCCACCGCGTCCTGGGCCAGCCAGGGCGACAGGGTCAGGGCGCGGGCGCAGCAGTTCAACTGCGCCTTGAAGCCGTGCCGGTCCAACTCGTCCATGACGCGCCAGTAGCCGGCGCGCGACCCGTACTCGAAATGCGTGTCCTTGGCCGGGTCCGGCACGTGTTCGACCTCTTCGACGATCTCGTAGACCGCCTCGTTGCGCTCGTCGCCCAGGCTGATGGACAGTTCCGCGCCCTCCTCGACATTGACGACGAGGGACACGGCGAGCCGGGCGTCGCCCGGCCATTCCGGATGGGGCGGCCGTTGGCCATAGCCCAGGAAATCGCGGTTCATGCTTGGGATTCCCTCCGGTTCCTTTCCGGGGCGACGCGGATCGGGCGCGGCCATCAGGGCCCGACCATGTAGCGGACCGGCATCAGCACCAGGTCCGGCACCGCCGTGATGATGGCAATGCTCATCAGCATCAGCAGGAAGAACGGCATGGCCGCCCGCGTCACCTGCAAAATGTCCCGCCCGGTCATCCCCTGGAGCACGAACAGGTTGAAGCCCACCGGCGGCGTGATCTGGGCCATCTCGACGACGATCACCGTGAAAATGCCGAACCAGAGCATGTCGATGCCCGCACTCTGCACCATGGGCAGCACCACCGCCGCGGTCAGCACCATCATCGAAACGCCGTCGAGAAAGCAGCCGAGAAAGATGTAGAGCACCGTCAGCAGCACGATCAGCATGGTCGGCGACAGCTGCCAGGCCTCGACATAGCCGGCCAGCACCCGCGGCACGCCGGTGAAACCCATGGCGATGGAAATGAAGGCGGCGGCCACCAGGATGAAGCCGATCATGCAGGATGTCCGCACCGCGCCCATCAGGCTCTCCATGAAGGACTGCCGCGAGAGCGAGCCGGTGAAGAATGCCAGGGCGAGCGCGCCGAGCACGCCGACCGTCGCTGCCTCCGTCGGCGTCGCATAGCCGCCATAGATCGAACCCAGCACCACGAAGATCAGGCCCATGACCGGGAACAGCAGCCGGGAGGCCTTCAGCTTCTCGGCGAAGCTGACCCTTGTGTCGGGGGCGGGGGCGATGGCCGGGTTCAGCTTCGCCCGCACCATGACATAGGCCATGAAAATGCCGATGATCATGATGCCCGGCACCACGCCGGCGATGAACAGGCGCGAGATCGACTGCTGCGCCACCACGCCATAGACGATCAGCATGATCGACGGCGGGATCAGCAGGCCCAGCGTGCCCGAGCCCGCCAGCGTGCCGATGGCCAGGGTCTCGTCATAGCCGCGCTTGCGCAGTTCCGGCATGCTCATCCGCCCGACCGTGGCGCAGGTGACGGCGCTGGAGCCCGCCACCGCCGCCATCACGCCACAACCGACGATGTTGACGTGCAAAAGGCCGCCGGGCAGCCGCGCCACCCAGGGGGCGAGGCCGCGAAACATGTCGGACGAAAGCCGGGTGCGGAACAGGATCTCCCCCATCCAGACGAACAGCGGCAGCGCCGTCAGCGCCCAGTTCCAGCTGGCATCCCAGACCGTGCTCGCCAGCAGCGAGCCGGCCGGTGCGGGCGAAAACACGGCCAGGGCGACGAAGCCGACCCCCATCAGCGTCGGCGCCACCCACAAGCCGGTGGCGAGCAGCCCGAGCAAAAGGCCGAACAGAATGAGCGAAACGAGACCGGCGTCCATCAGAGCGCATCCTCCACATGGGCGCCCGCTTCCAGATGCCCTTCCGCCTCGGCCAGTTCGGCCGGGTCATAGGTGGCGGGCAGGCCGCGCACCAGCGCCACGAACTCATCGACCAGGGCAATCAGCAGGCAGAGCGCCCCCAGCGCCATGGCGGAGCGCGGAATCCAGAAGGGAATGGCCAGCAGGCCGGGGCTGATATCCCCGAATTTCCAGGAAAAATAGACGAGGTCGAACGACCAGTAGCAGAAATAGCCGACCATGGCGGCGAACAGGCCGACGGCCCAGAGATTGAGCCCCCGGCGCAGCCCGCCGCGGGCGAGGCGCGTGAACAGCGTCACCCGGATATGGGCGCCCTGCCGGTAGGTGTGGGCGAGGCCGAAAAAGGTCGTCGCCGCCAGCGCAAACCCGGCCGTCTCCGTCGAGTCGATGGCGACGCCGAAAAAGCGGCCGCAAATCTGCGCGATGATGGTCAGCGCGATCAGGGCGAGAAACACGGCGGCCAGATAACCGCTCCAGCGATACAGGCGGTCGAGCGCGATGCGCATGCGGAAATACCTCGAAACGGGGGCGAAGGAGGCGCCGGCCGGAGCCAGGCACGGGCGGAAACCGCCCGCCCGCGCCCGGCTCCGTCACGTCTCCGTCACTTCAGCGCGACATAGCGGTCGAGCACCGCAATCGCCTCGGGGCTGGCGGTCTCGCGCCAGGTTTTCATCATCTCGGCCCCGATCTCCTGCATCCGGTCGATCACGTCCGCCGGCGCCTTGGCGACGGTCATGCCGTGATCGGCCAGCACCTTCATCTGCTCCGCGGTGGTGGCGGCGCTCATTTCCCAGCCGCGCAGTTCCGCGTGCCGGGCGGCGGTGAGGATCGCGGCCTGGTCCACCGGGGAGAGCGCCTCGAAATAGCTCTTGCCGACCACGACCGCGTTCTTGGAGAAGATCGCGCCCGCATAGGTGAAATGGTCGGTGTTGTCCCAGGCCTGGATGTCGATACCGGTCTGCGGGCTGGTGAACAGCGCCTCGATCAGGCCGGTGGAGAAGGCCTGCGGGATTTCGGCAAACGGCAGGATCGTGGCATTGAAGCCCAGCATCTCGCCCATTTGCTGCGTCGCCGTCGAATAGATGCGCAGCTTCTTGTCCTTGAAGTCCGCCACGCTCTTCACCGGCACCTTGGTGTAGAAGCCCTGGCCCGGCCACGGCGCGTAATAGAGGATTTTCAGCCCCTGCGCGTCGAAGATCTTGTCGAAATAGGCCTTCTGCAGGTCCTTCAGCAGCCAGGCATGGGCATAGTCGCCGGCGATGAAGGGCAGGCCGGCCAGAATGTACATCGGGTCCTCGTTGCCATAGACGCCCAGACGGATCTCGCCGATCGGGATCTGGCCCCGCTGCAACGCCGTCTTGATCGCGTCCAGCTTGATCAGCGTGTCATTGGGGTTGAGCTTGATGTCGACGGACGAGGTGGTCTTCACCTCGTCGATGAACATGCGGATGTTCTTGGTGTGGAAATTGCTGTCCGGATAGCCGGACGCCATGATCCAGTCCGCGGCACCGGCCGGGGAGGACAACAGGACCGCCAGGGCGGCCAGGACGAAACGCATTCGGAGCATGAAGCTGGCTTCCTTCCGTCGGGAGTCTGGTCGATGGCCGGTTGCTGTCGCCGGCCGTCGACGCGCCCTCGGGTCAGAGCAAATTTCGTGCCAAGTCCGGCCCGTCTCCCGGACCGCACCATCGGGCCGTCGCCTTGCCGCATTTTTGGGCACCCACCGCGCGGCGACTGGGTGATCTCCAAGCAGTTGCAGCGGGTTGCCGTAGGCGGGCGGCGCCAGGGCCCAAAGGCCCCGGCGCCAAACCGGCCGCTAGAGCAAGTTCTTTTCCCACTGGCGCCGTCCTCGCGAATGCAGGGGACCATGCCTGAGAGACCAAGACAGAGTCCTGCGTCGCTCGAGCGGGTTCTTTTCCCGCTGGCTTACCACCCCATCTCCCCTGTCCTCGCGGAAGCGGGGACGCACGCCTGAGAGACCCATACAGAGTCCGTGTCCTGAGAGACGCTCTCAGGCATGGGCTCCCGCTTGCGCGGGAGAGGGGGCAGGAGAGTGGCTCAACCATTGCCGAAAGCGCCCTAGTTCTGTGTCGGGCGGTAGCAGAACGACAGCGGGTATTCCTCGTAGCGCACGGTGCCGTGGAAATTGTTCGCGCCCGGGGAGAAATTCCCCACGATGGTGCGATCCCAGGCCCGCATTTCGATCGTGTACCCGCATTCCACCGGCAGTTCCGAAGACCCGGTGGCGGCCTGATGCGCGGCCGTCAGGTCGAAGGTCGACAACAGCACCGCCGTGTCGTTCGGCGGCTGCGTGCCCGTGAGACTCAATTCCGGCCGGTCCGAACCGTCATTGTCGAAGACGTTATCGACCGACGGCGCAATCGCGTGCCAGCCGACGGCATTGCCTCCGGCCCACCGCAGCGTGTAGCGCCAGAAGTGGGAGTCGCGGGCGCGCCCCAGCAGGTCGAGCACGACGCTGCCGGGATCGCCCTCCACCTTGCAATCGTTGACGGTCAGGCCGGAGCCGGCCGCCGCCGCCAGGGTCATGCTGATATCGCCGGAGAGCGGCATGTCCTTCGAAACCGGCAGGTCGTAGTTCGTGTTGTCGAGCCGGATCTGAACCGGCGGGCCGACGAATGTCGGCACCGCGGCGCCGATTTCCCGCATCACGATGCGGAAGCGCACCATCACCGGCGGATCGGTCGGGTTCAGCCCGGTGGCCAAGGCACCGGAATCCCAGACGGCGAGGCTTTCGTTGTCGCCGTACGAGCATTCGTCCCAGCGGCGATAGTCGCTCAGTTCGAACCAGCCGCCCGGCTTCGGGTCGTAGATGTCGTTCGGTGCGCCGAGCGGGCAATCCAGGATCATCGGGTTCGGGTTGGCGTCGACCTTGCGCGACCAGTTCGCCGGCACCGTCAGGGTGTTCGGATCGCCGATCGCCGGAAAGCCGGAGCCATCGTCAAGCTCGACCCGGTATTCGAAGTTGGCGTAGTCGGGACAGCTCACGGCACTCGGCAACGCACCCTGGATGCGGATGTCGTGGCCGAACGGACGGTCGGACAGGCCGCCCGACATGGCCAGGCCCGTCGCGAAATTGATGAAGCCGACCGGAACCTCGCTGATATCGGTGATGACCGGCGAGGCACAGGCGATGTCCGCCAGGTCCAGATGCAGGGCGTCCAGCCCCAGGTCGAAGGTCGGTGGGGACAGCGATTTCAGCAGGTCGAAATTCTTGTAGCGCACGTTCGGCCCGGGCGTCAGCACGTCGCCGTCCGTGAACGCAACCCGTGCCCGTCCGTCCACCTCGGTGGACAGCAGTTCGGCGACCCCGTTGGTGCGCGGGTCGAGGCCCAGCGTGTAGGCGTCCAGCCCGAAATCCGCGCCGCGCACCGGAATGCCGGCCGGCAGGTTCGGCAGCAGATCGGCGTGGGACCGGAAAATGGCCCCGGTCGCGGCCGACAGCAGGTCGCCGTCGATGAAGGCGGGGGCTTTCGGGACAGGCGCCGTGCCCTCGGTCGAGAACAGGATGTCGACCTTGAACTTGCGCAGGATCTCGGCCAGCAGGCCCGGATTGGAGGCCAGCCGCTCGCGCCCGGCCTCGCTGACGGCTTTCAGCGCTTCCAGCAACCGCTCCTGGTTGCCGACGAACGAGACCGCGTCCAGACCGATATCGTAGCGCGGTTGCAGCTTGGTCTGCGCCAGCAAGGCCGCGTTCGGAATAATGAGGCCGTTCAGGAACGGCACGGTGCTGATGAACAACAGGTCGCCGGCGGTGAACTGGCCGTGGATCGAGTCCAACTCGGTCGAAAACGCCAGGGTTTCGCGCTTCTCGCCCAGAGCGGCGACCGCGTCCAGGCCGAGATCGGTTTCGGGAATGTCGAACCGCCGCAACAGTTGCGCATTGCGCAGACAGACGGTCGTCTGGCCGCTGCCGGGATCGAAATTCAACAGGTCGCCGTCCGATACGATCGGATTGCCGTCCGGCGCTTCGCCACGCTGCATGGTGAAGTCTTCGGAGGTGGAAAACAGCATGCCGCGGCAACGGGGAATGATCGACTGCGCGCCGGCGGTGATCGGCACCGCCATCGCCGCCGCCAGTATGGCGGACGCGAGCAATGGTCTGCGAACTCTCATAGGGCATCCTCCTTATGATCCCGGGGATCGATCCCGTTCGGTTGGAGCGGGCGGGTCGCCGCCTGACGCCTGCAACAGTCCTTGGGTTCCGAGCGATTAAAGGGATGGCTTTTGGCCCGTCACGTGACGAGCCCGACCATGGCTCCAACCAAACATTCGATAAGTATACACAAATTTTTGGTGCAATTAAGGCAATTTTTACAATTTGAACCAATTCCAACAGTCGCTCGCAAACATTACATTTGTATTTTTATAACTGAATAGGAATGACTACCGACTTGCCGGAAAATGCCTCGCCCCACCGCAAATCCCTGCGCAACAGCGTCTGCGGCACGCGGTCAGAAGGGCGATGGACCGACAAAAGCCGAACCCGTTAGGATCGGGCGGAATACGATTGCACGAGGAAAGGCCGTCCCATGCATGTTCGCCCCACCGGCGCCGCCGTCGGCGCCGAACTCCAAGGACTGAATCTGGCAGATGGCTGGGACGACGCCACCGCCGCCGCCATCCATGCCGCGCTCGACGAATACGGCGTGCTGGTCCTGCGCGACCAGACGCTGACGCCGGAGCGGCAACTCGCCTTCACCCGCGTCTTCGGCGAGCCGGAGGTCAATTTCAACGCGCTTCGCTTCGGCGTCGACGGCAGCCCGCAAATCTATCGCATTTCCAACATCACGGAGAACGGCCAGCCGATCGGCACCCGGCGCGCCGGTGAGACCTGGCACACCGACATGAGCTATGCCCGGCACCCGGCCAAGGCGACAATGCTCTATGCGGTGGAGGTGCCGCAGTTGCACGGCCTGCCGCTGGGCGGCACCTGCTTCGCCAACGCGCGCGCCGCCTATGACGCCCTGCCGGCCGCAACGCAGGCGGCCATTGCCGGCCTGAAAGGGGTGTTCGATTTCCGCGGCCGCAAGCGCTCCTCCCCCGTCAGCGCCGAGGACATTGCGAAATACCCGCCGGTCGAACACCCGATCGTGCGCACCCACAAGCGCACCGGCCGCAAGAGCCTCTATATCGTCCGCGACGACTGCACCGGCATTGTCGGCCGGTCCGCGGCGGAAAGCCGGGCGCTGATCGAGGGGCTGGCCGACCACATCGTCAAGCCGCAATTCGTCTACCAGCACCAGTGGCAGGTGGGCGACGTGGTGGTGTGGGACAACTGCACCGTGCAGCACCGCGCCGTGGTCGACTACGACCTGCCGCAACGCCGCCTGATGTGGCGCACCACCGTGCGGGGCGAGGTGCCGGTCTGACCGCCTCGCCCCGCCGGGGTGAGGATCAGACCGCCTGCACGTCCAGGCCGCGCTGCACGGCCGGGCGGGCGCTCATGCCGTCGAACCAGCGCTTGACGTTCGGCAGGCGGTCCCAGGGCAGGTCGACCCATTCATAGCGCACGGTCCAGGGATAGACAGCGATGTCGGCAATCGAATAGTCGCCGCAGATGAAGTCCTTGCCCTCCAACTGCTTGTTCAGCACGCCATAGAGCCGGTAGGTCTCGTCGGTGTAGCGCTTGATGCCATAGGGCACCTGCTCCTTGGCGGCGCGGCGGAAATGGTGCGCCTGACCCTGCATCGGGCCGACGCCGCCCATCTGCCACATCAGCCATTGCAGCACCTCATAGCGCTTGCGCGGCTCCGCCGGCCAGAGCGGGCTGCCGGTCTTTTCCGCCAGATAGATCAGGATCGCGCCGGACTCGAACAGCGAGAACTCGCCGCCGCCGGGGCCATCGGTGTCGACGATGGCCGGGATGCGGTTGTTCGGCGCGATCTTCAGAAACTCCGGCTTGAACTGCTCGTCCTTGCCGATGTCGACCGGGTGCCACTCATAGGGGATGCCCAATTCCTCCAGCATGATGGAGATCTTGCGGCCGTTGGACGTGTTCCAGGAATAGAGATGGATCATGGCTGGGTTTGCCTTCCTGCGCGGTTCGAAACTGCCGGTAACAGGCGTCGCACGCACCCGCCGCCAAGTCAATTGCGGCCGCGGCCCCGGCGCTTATGATAACCGCTTGCATCCCGCGAGCGGCCGAGCCCATCCGATGACCTTCGACACCCCCATTGAATTCGCCTGGCCGGACATCAGGCGCTATGCCGACGGCAATACGGGCATTCCCTATGTCTGGAGGTTCGACAGCGGCCAGCCGGGCCGGCATGTGATGGTGAACGCCGTCACCCATGGCAACGAGTTGTGCGGCGCGGTGGCCGTCGACCTGCTGTTCAAGCTGCGCATCCGGCCGAAACGGGGCCGCCTGACCCTCGGCTTTGCCAATCATGCGGCCTACAACCGGTTCGACCCGCAAAACCCCTGGGCGACCCGCCAGGTGGAGGAGAACTTCAACCGGCTCTGGGTCGAGGAGCGGCTGGACGGACCCGAGGACAGCCTGGAATTGCGGCGCGCACGGGAAATGCGGCCGGTGTTCGACGCCGTGGACGACCTGCTCGACATTCATTCCATGTCGACCGAAAGCCCGCCGCTGACCCTGTTCTGGGGCAATGCGAAGGAGCAGGACGCCTACCGCCGCACCGGCTATCCGGCCCATGGCATCGGCGGCCCAGTGCACGACCCCGGCAAGCGCATTATCGAATACACGCCGTTCAACGACACCGGCAACGACAAGACCGCGCAACTGGTCGAGTGCGGCCAGCACTGGGCCGACTACACGCGCAAGGCCGCCATCGACACCGCCTTTCGCTTCCTGGTCGCCATGGGCACAATCGATGCGGCGGACGCGGCCCCGCACCTGCACGACCGCAACCCGCCGGCGCCGCGCGTGCTGGAGGTGACCCACGGCATTGCCGCCAAGACCGACCGTTTTGCCTTCGCCGCCCCCTATAAGGGGCTGGAGACCATCGCGGCGGCCGGCACGGTCATCGCCCATGACGGCGATGCGCCGGTCGCCACCCCCTATGACGATTGCGTCCTGGTCATGCCGAACCACCGCGCCGGCAAGGGCCAGCGGGTGCTGCGCCTCGCCCGGCCGGTCTGACGGGCGCCGCAGAACCCCATGAACCGCGACAATCTCCGCGGCGCGCTGTGGATGGCGGTGGCGGCCTGCTGCTTCGTCACCATGGGCGTCGCCGCGCGCGAACTGCATCTGCGCGGCATGAACACGCCGAACATCATGGTCTGGCGCAGCGGTTGCGGCCTGATCCTGTCCAGCCTGCTGATCCTGCTGACCGGGCGGCTGTCGCAATTCCGCACCCGCCAGGTCAAGGGCCATGTGGTGCGCAACAGCGTGCATTTCGTCGGCCAGTTCGCCTGGTTCTACGCCCTCGGCCAGTTGCCGCTGGTGCTGGTGACCAGCCTGAACGCCACCGTGCCGCTCTGGGGCGCGATCTTCGCGCTGTTCTACCTGAAAGAGCGGGTGACGACGCAGCGCCTCGTGGTGATCGGCCTGGCCTTTGCCGGCGTGCTGATCATCCTGCGGCCCGGCTCTGTGCCGATCCACCCCGCCGCCCTGGTCTCGCTGATCGGCGCCATGGGCTATGCCGGCGCCGCCATCCTGGCGAAGCAACTGACCCGCCAGGACAGCGCGCTGACCGTGGTGTTCTGGATGATGCTGCTGCAACTCCCCATGGCCTTCGCCCTGGCCATCTGGGACTGGACCTGGCCCACCTGGGGTTTGGTGGATTTGCTGTGCATCGCCGTCGTCGGCTCCACCGGCGTGCTGGCGCATTTCGCCATGGCGACCGGGCTGAAAAAAGCGGATGTCAGCGTCGCCATGCCGGTCAGCTATATCCAGTTTCCGCTGGTGGCCGGCCTGGGCTTTGCCCTCTATGGCGAGGTGCCAAGCGTCTATGTCGCCATCGGAACGGTGCTGATCGTTACGGCCAATTGGTATAACATCGTTCGGCGCGGCTGATCCGGGGCAACGGGGTTTCCCCTCGCAATCCCGGCAAGGCCGCCCCAAATCCAAAGGGTTGGAGCAACTTCACGAAGAGGGATTGCCTATGCAAGTTGAACCGCAAGTCGCCTTTGAAGGCTTCGAACCGGACGACCGCGTGCGCGACCGCGTCGCCTCCGAGATCGGCAAGCTCGAAGGATATTTCGAGCACATCACCTCCTGCCGGGTGGTGGTGAAGCTCGGGTCCGGCCGGCGCCAGCATGGCGACCTCTACGAAGTGACGATCCAACTGGCCCTGCCCAGCGGCCGCGACGTGATCGTGAACCGCAACCCTTCGGCGAACCACGCCCACGAGGATGTGCTGGTGACGATCCGCGACGCCTTCCGCGCCGCCCGGCGGCAAATGCAGGACGAGGTCAAGAAAATGCGGGGGGACGTGAAACAATCCGTCTGAGCCCAAGCCGCGCCGGCCGCCCCTGCCAGGGTGGGCCGGCCGCGGCGCCGATGCCGTATCCTCAGGGCACGATAGTGGCTATCGTGCCCTGAAATACGTTCAGGAGGTCCCGCCCCATGAGCCTGCCGCTCTCCCCCGAAGACCTGGCCTTTCAGGCCGAGGTGCGCCAGTTCGTCGAACAAAATCTGCCCGCCGATATCGCCGCCCGCGTTCAGGAATGCCGCGGCGACTACAAGGGCGACTACACCCGCTGGATGCAGATCCTCGCCCCGAAGGGCTGGAGCGCGCCGCACTGGCCCAAGGAATACGGCGGCGGCGGCATGACCAGCTGGCAGCGCCACCTGTTCGAGGAAGAGGTGCAGCGCCACCCGGTCCCCTATGCCGCGCCGTTCGGCACCACCATGGTCGGGCCGGTGATCTACACCTTCGGCACGCCGGAGCAGAAGGCGCGCTTCCTGCCCGGCACGGTGAATTTCGATATCTGGTGGTGCCAGGGCTACTCGGAGCCCGGCTCCGGCTCGGACCTTGCCAGCCTGCGCACCCGGGCCGACCGCGACGGCGACCATTATGTGGTGAACGGCACCAAGGTCTGGACCAGCTATGCCCAGCACGCCGACTGGATTTTCTGCCTGGTGCGCACCGCTTTCGACGCGCGTAAGCCGCAGCAGGGCATTTCCTTCCTGCTGTTCGACATGAACTCGCCCGGCATCGAGATCCAGCCGATCATCTCCATCGACGGCCACCACCATCTGAACATGGTGCATTTCACCGACGTGCGCGTGCCGGTGGACCAGCGCATCGGCGAGGAGAATATGGGCTGGACCTATGCCAAATTCCTGTTGCAGTACGAACGCTTCGGCATTGCCGAGGTGGCGGAGAGCCAGGCGCGGGTGATGAAGCTGCGCCGGACCGCCCGCGAGCAGGGTCTGGAGGCGGACGAAAGCTACATGCGCACCCTCGCCCGGACAGAGGTGGAGTTGCAGGCGCTGGCCGGCACCAATCTGCGCTATCTGGCGGCCGACGCCCAGGGCAAGCCGGTAGGCGCGGAGGCATCGATGCTGAAGATTCGCGGCTCGGAAATCCGCCAGCGCCTGACGGAGCTTGCCATTGCGGCCGGCGGCTCGTATCTCGGGCCTCTTGCCGGCTATGATCGCGACGTGGGTTCGAATCTGGACGAGGTCCTGCCCGCCTATCTTCGCGGCGCCGCCGACGACTATTTCTTCAGCCGTGCCGCCACCATCTATGGCGGCACCAACGAAATCCAACGCAACGTGATCGCCAAGGCGACTCTGGGCCTGTAGATGACCGACGAAAACGAACCCAAGAAAACCCCGACCGAACCGGCGGCCGAGGCGCCGGAGGCGGCTGCCGCGCCGGCTGCGGCACCGCCGACTCCGGCCGCCGAACCGGCCGAACCCGTGGCCGCTGAGGCCGCGCCGGTGGAGCCTGCGCCAGTGGAGCCCGAACCGGTCGAGCCCGCGCCGGTGGAGCCGATGGCGGCCGAGCCGGAGCCGGTGGCGACTGCCCCCGCCGAACCGGAAGCCATGCCGGCCGCCGAGGCCGCACCGGAGCCGGCCCCCGAACCCGTGCCCGAACCGGAACCGACACCCGAACCGGAGCCCGTGCCCGAAGCCCAGGCTGAACCCGAAGCGCAGGCCGAACCCGAAGCGCCGGCTGAACCCGAAGCGCCGCAACCGGTTGAGGCTCCGGCAGAGCCCGAAGCCGCCGCCGAGCCGGAACCGGCAGCCGAGCCGACCCCGGAACCCGCTGCCGAACCGGAGCCGGAGGCGCCTTCCGAACCGGAACCGGAAGCCGCAGCAGAACCGCAGCCCGAGGCCGCTCCCGAGCCGGAACCCGAGCCGGCGCCGCTCACCGTCTACGAATACCGTTATGTTCGCGTCCGCCAGAACTCCTGGGACACGGTCGAGCAGGTAATTTTGGGCGAGGGCGCCGCTGCCGTCGCCGAAGCCGGCGGCCAGTTCTACGGCCTGTGGCTCGGTCAGATCGGCCTTTCGATCAACCAGGGCGTCGTCGTCACCGTCTGGCCCAGCCTGGAGGCAGCCCGTGCCAACGGTGCCAGGGCCATGGCCAAGCATCAGGACATCGCCGCATCCGAAGCGCTCTACATGGAGGCGACCGCGCGCCCCGACGAGCCGACCCCGCCGGAAGGCCCGGGCGTGTTCGCCCATCGCGTGTTCGATGTGCGTCGCGACGACACCGAACGCTTCATCGCGCTGTCGGCCGAAGCCTGGCCCCAGTTCGAGCGGGTGTTCGGCGGGCGGATTTTCGCGCTCTGGCGTGAGACCGGGCACGATCGGGCCATGGATCGTCTGATCCTGCTGACCCGCTATCCCGACTATGCGGCCTGGGAGGCTTCGCGCTTTTGGCGACCCGACCCCGACCCGAACGCGGCCGACGCGTTGCAGCGCTTCCGCGAGCGGCGCGAAATCACCGTCGATTCCGTCGTCTATACCGCGCGGCTCGCCACGCCGTCCGCGGGCTGACGCGGTTTTCCCTGGCGGTCCTCACCGTTCTGGCGGCCATTGGCGTCGCCGGAACGGTTGCCGCCAATGCAGCGGAGACGCCGCCGCTCGGCGTCCCGACCGGCTCGCAGGTCCTGACCGACGGGCACAAGGCGTTCGGCGGCCTGTCGGGGCTGGAAGTGCTGGACGCCGGTCATCTCGCGGCGATCAGCGACCGGGGCTGGATCGTGCGCCTGCGCAAGACGCCGCCCTTCCCCGTCACCGCGCTGCAAGCCCTGGGCGGGCTGCCACGCGCCCACTATCTCCGGGATTCCGAGAGCCTGCGCCGGGCGCCGGACGGCGGTTGGTGGGTGGCCTTCGAGGGCACCAGCCGGGTCGCATGGTACCGTCCGGGCTGGCAGGGCCTGACGCAGCCGCCGAAGGCCGTGCTGCTGCGGCGTGCATTGCGCGATCTCACCGGCAATCGCAGCCTGGAAGCGGTGGCGGCCCTCCCCGACGGGCACGGCCTGGCGCTGGCCGAGCGGACGGGCGATGCGCTCGCCGTTCTGTTCGACCGCGACGGCCGCGAACTGCGCCGCCTCGCCTTCCGCACCGACTGGCCGCCGGTCGATGCCCTGGCGCTGGACGATGGCGGGTTGCTGATCCTGACCCGCACTCCGACCTGGCCGCTGCCGCCCCTGTTTGCGACCCGTCTGGAATACGTCGCCCCCGGCTGGGAGGCCGGCCCGCAGTTCGAAAGCCGGCCGCTGTTCCGGCTCGACCGCACGCTGCCGGCGGAGAATTACGAAGGCATGACCGCCGAGCCACTGCCGGACAACCGGCTCCGCGTCTGGCTGGTGTCGGACGACAATTATCTGAGCCTGCAATCCACCATTCTGGCCTGGCTCGACCTGCCGCTCGCCTGCCTGCGTGCCGAAACCCGGTGCCGACTGGCGCCCGGCGCTACAGCGACGCTGCAGCCCGTGCCAACGCCACGATCCCGTCCCAGTCCTGCGCCGCAATGAGGCTGGCCGGGGCCGGCCAGGATCCGCCGACTGCAAAGACATTGCGGCAGGCCAGATACTCCGCCGCATTGCCCTGGTCCAGGCCGCCGGTCGGGCAGAAATGGATCAGCGGCAGCGGCGCTGCCAGTTGCCGCAACGCCTCCACACCGCCCGCGGCACTGGCGGGGAAGAATTTCTGGTGGGCAAAGCCGTGCTCGGCCAGCGTCATCGCCTCGCTCGCCGTCGCCGCCGCCGGCAGATAGGCGAGCGGGCTGTCCTTGGCGGCGGCCAGAAGATGCGGCGTCGCGCCAGGGCTCACCGCGAAGCGGGCGCCATCCGCCGCGGCCTCGGCGAAATGGTGCGGCAGGGTGACGGTGCCGGCGCCGACGATCGCCTCCGGCACCTCGCCCACGATCCGCCGGATCGCCTCCTGGGCGGCGGCGGTGCGGAAGGTCACTTCCAGCACGTTCAGCCCGCCCCGGACCAGGGCGCGGGCCAGCGGCACCGCGTCCCCGGCGTTCTGAATGGTCAGAACCGGAATGACCCGGACCGACCCCAGCAATTCGGCGATATCAGGCGACAAGCCGCGCCTCCAGCTTCTCCAGCGCCACACGGATGGCCGTGCGCTGTTCCGGTGTCGCCACCGGCATCGGCGCTCGCGGAGCGCCGGCCGGCAGCCCTTGCAGGCTCTGCGCGTATTTCACGCAGGCCGGCAGATTATCCGCAAACATGGCATTCCACAACCGCAGAAGATCCTCGTGCAGTTCCAGGCTCTTGGCATGCTCGCCCGCCTTCACCGCGTCCCAGAGTTCGACCAGCGCATGCGGTGCGGCCGCGGGAATGGCGGCGATGCAACCGTGTGCGCCCAGCGCGAACGAGGGATACATCAGCGCATCGACCGCACTGAAAATCTTGCGGTCCGCCGGCGCGTCCAACAGCAGGTCGGCCATCAGCTTCAGGTCGCCCGCCGACTGCTTCACGCCGACCACGCCCGGTACTTCCGCGAAAATCCGGCAGAGCAGCGCCGGCGAGAGATAGGTCCAGGGCACCACGTTGTAGATGATGATCGGCACGCCGGTTTCCGCGGCCATGACGCGGAAATGCTCGACCATGGCGTCGTCGGTGGGCCGGAACAGATAGTGCACC
Organism: Alphaproteobacteria bacterium; assembly: GCA_020638555.1. Classification (NCBI taxonomy): domain Bacteria; kingdom Pseudomonadati; phylum Pseudomonadota; class Alphaproteobacteria; species Alphaproteobacteria bacterium. The sequence continues at coordinate 510,579 of JACKII010000003.1, forward strand.
GGCGTCACCTGCAAGGCCGCGACGCCCAGGTCGCGCACCGCCTTGCCGCGCCGGATCGCGTCGCGGGTCGAATCGACGATCACGCCGGCCACCACCGGCACCCGCCCCGCGGTCGCGTCGCAGGTGGCGGCGATCAGGTCGCGGAATTCCTCGTGGTCGAGCGTGTGTCCCTCACCGGTGGAGCCGCCGGCGGCCAGACCATGGCAGCCGGCCTCGATCAACCAATCCACCTGCGCCTTGACCCCGCCCGGATCGAACTCGCCCGCGGCGTCGAAGGGCGTGGTCATCGGCGGGATAATACCGGTCAGTTCGCGCAATTTTTGTGTCCTCCCAAGGATACGCGTCCGGATCGGCGTCCCTGCTTTGGGGCCCGTACACTCTCGCACGGCATCGACCGTTTCCGGATTTCCCGGAAGTCGCCGATGGCGGCTTGCCTTGTCAACGGGACGATCCGCCGCCGGAGCCCGCGGCGATACCCCCGGTCCCGGGCGGTGCGATTTCGGGCGTCCGGCCCCTGCGCCAGAGTGCGCAACCGGCCGTTGACGTGGATCAAACGGTACCCTGCCTACCGTGCTAAGCGTCAGTCCATAGCCCGATTGACGCCCGCCCGGCAGACGCCGCCCCGGGCAGAAAGGAATTGTTCCGATGTTGCCAACCCGTGGCCTTCTGGCGGCCCTTGTCGGCGCTGCCGCGTGCAGCACCGCCGCCCTGGCCGAAGACGCCGCCGCCCCGAAACTGCGCTACATCCCGCCGGTCACCAACCCGACCTTTGCGGAATCGCCGTTCATCACCACCGAAGTGCGCCCGATCGTGATCTATCACGACATTCCGGACACCTTCGCCACGGCCGGCAATTCCGGCAAGGTGATCGCGTTGCAGGCCCGCTATGCCATCACCGACCGGCTGGCGCTGATCGCGACCAAGGACGGCTATGCCGACATGGACTATGGCGCCCTGAAGGGCGACAGCGGCTTTCTCAACATCGCCGCCGGCCTGAAATACGCCATCATCGACGATCCGGCCGCCGGCCACATGCTGACGCTGGGCGCGCGCTACGAATTCCCGAGCGGCGACCTGAACGCCGGCCCGTTCAAGATCCAGGGCGATGGCGACGGCTTTGCCAACGTCTTCGTCTCCGGCGTGCAGCAATGGGGCAATTTCCAGGTCCAGGCCAGCGGCAACGCCCACATCGCCATCGACGACGATGCCGACAGTTCGCTGCTGGTGGGTTCGCTCCAGGTCAATTATGCGGTGCTGGAAAACTTCCTGCTGGGCGGCTTCTATCCGCTGGTCGAGTTGAACGTATTCCACCACTTCAACGAGCCCGGCCGCACCCCGCTCACCGCCGGCGGTTATGACGTGCTGACCCTGGGCGAGACGTCCTCCAACACGGTGGTGTCCGGCGCGGTCGGCTTCCGCATGAAGATCAACGAGACCGTGCAGTTCGGCGCTGCGGTCGAGGTGCCGATCACGGACAAGGACGGCGAAGCCACCAACTGGCGCGCGACGGCGGACGCCATCATCCGCTTCTGATCGCGCCGGCCTTCCCGGCGATCCGGGGCGCTTGCGCCTCCCGGAAAGGACCGCTCCCCTGAAGCCGAAACGGTGCTAGAGGTGGGCGGTCTTTTTTGTGTTCGCCTGAGTTCGCCAGGAGCCAACCGCCATGCCCGACGGCTTCACCCCCGCCAGCGCCCTGCAATCCGGCAAGCGCGTCGGCGACAGTCGCCTCGCGGAGCGCCTGCGGCGCGAGGTCGAAGGCGATGTCTGGTTCGACGCCTATAACCGCGGCCGCTACGCCACCGACGCCAGCATCTACCAGATCGACCCGATCGGCGTCGTCCGCGCCAAGTCCGTCGCCGACATCCAGGCGGTGCTGACGCTGGCGCGCGAGGAAGGCGTCACCGTCCTGCCCCGCGGCGGCGGCACCAGCCAGTGCGGCCAGACTGTGGGCGAGAGCGTGGTGGTCGACTGCGCCCGCTGGTTCAACGCGCCGATGAGCCTGGACGTGGAGAACCGCCGGGTGCGGGTGCGGCCCGGCATGGTTCTGGGCCAGCTCAACAAGGCACTGGCGAAGCACAAACTGTTCTTCCCCATCGACCCGTCGACCGCCAGCCGCGCCACCATCGGCGGCATGGCGGCGAACAATTCCAGCGGTGCGCGCTCGATCCGCTACGGCCTGACCGTCGACAATGTGCGCAGCATCGACGCGATCCTGGCGGATGGCACGGCGCACCAGTTCGGCTGGGTGCCCGGCAATCTCGACGGCGGCGACGGCTCGCCCGGCTATGTCGAGTTGGTGCAGAAAATGCGCGAACTCGCCATCACCAACTCGGAGGAGTTGAAGGCGCGCATCCCCAAGGTGCTGCGCCACGTCGCCGGCTACAATCTGCACCGGGTCGACCCGGCCGGGCACAACATGGCGAACCTTCTGGTGGGCTCGGAAGGGACGCTCGCCTTCTTCACCGGCCTGGAACTGGACTTGCAGCCGGTGCCGGCGCGCAAGGTGCTGGGCGTCTGCCACTTCCCCAGCTTCCGCAGCGCGATGGAGGCGACCAAGGAACTGGTAAGCCTCGGCCCCGACGCGGTCGAGCTGGTGGACAACACCATCCTCACCCTGTCGCGGGAGATGCCGCAGTTCGCCGCCACCATGGCCGAGGTGGTGCGCGGCGCCCCCAACTGCCTGCTGCTGGTGGAATTTTCCGGCGACGACGCGGGCGATCTCGCCGCGAAGCTGGACGCGCTCGCTGCGAAAATGACGGACCTGGGCTATGCGGACGCGGTCGTGCCGATCACCGATCCCGCCTGGCAGGGCCGGGTCTGGAGCGTGCGCGAGGCGGGGCTGAACATCGTCATGTCGATGAAGTCCGCCGGCAAGCCGATCAGCTTCATCGAGGATTGCGCCATCCCGCTGGAGCATCTGGCCGACTTCACTTCGCGCCTGACCGAGTTGTTCGAGGCGAACGGCACGTCGGGCACCTGGTACGCCCATGCCAGCGTCGGCCTGCTGCACGTCCGCCCGGTCATCAACCTGAAGGAAGAGGCCGGCGCCAGGCAGATGCGCGCCATTGCCGAGGGGGCGTTCGACCTGGTGGCCGAATACGGCGGCTCCCATTCCGGCGAGCATGGCGACGGTTTCGTGCGCTCGGAATTCACCGAGACCATGCTGGGCGCGCCGCTCACCCGCGCCTATGAGCAGGTGAAGGACGCCTTCGACCCAGAGGGCCTGTTCAACCCCGGCACCGTCGTCCGGCCGCCGCGCATGGACGAGCGCGACCTGTTCCGCTTCAAGCCCGGCTACCGCGCCGAGCCGATCCAGACCGCGCTCGACTGGAGCGAGTGGGGCGGTTTCCTGGGCGCGGCGGAGATGTGCAACAACAACGGCACCTGCCGCAAGATGGCGCCGGACGTGATGTGTCCGTCCTTCCGCGTCACCCTGGACGAGCAGCACGTGACCCGCGGCCGCGCCAACACGCTGCGGCTCGCGCTGTCCGGCCAGCTCGGCCCGGACGCGATCAGCAGCGAGGACATGCGCGAGACGCTGGACCTCTGCGTCGGTTGCAAGGGCTGCCGGCGCGAATGCCCGACCGGCGTCGACATGGCGCGCATGAAGATCGAGGCGCTCTACCACTACCACAAGCGGCATGGCTGGAGCCTGAAGGACCGGCTGGTGGCCCACCTGCCGCGCTATGCCCGCATCGGCGCCTTCCTGTCGCCATGGCTTAATCTATTTAGCTTAGTCCCAGGCGCCGGACGGGTGCAGCAGGCGGTCGCGGGATTCCACCGCAACCGCTCCCTGCCCCGCTGGGCCGGCAATCCGTTTCGCCCGATCGAGGCCGGCACGCACCCGCTCGGCCAGGACGGCAAGGACGTGGTGCTGTTCGCCGACACGTTCAATTCCGCCTTCGAGCCCGCCATTCCCCGCGCGGCGCTGAAAGTGCTGCGCGCCGCCGGCTATCGCGTTCACGCCATCGAGGCCCGGGGCCGCCCGCTCTGCTGCGGCCGCACCTATCTCTCGGTCGGCAAGGTCGACGAGGCGCGCGCCGAAATGCGGCGCACGGTCGAAGCGCTCAAGCCCTATGTCGCCGCAGGCGTCCCCGTGGTCGGCCTGGAGCCGGCCTGCCTGCTGACGCTGCGCGACGAGTTCCATGCGGTCCTGCCCGGCGCCGACACGAGGGCGCTTTCCGACAACGCCTTTCTGCTGGAAGAGTTCCTGGCGAACGAGTTGGACGCGGGCCGGCTGCACCTGAAACTGAAGCCGCTGGTGCAGCGCCAGGCGCTGTTGCACGGCCACTGCCACCAGAAGAGCTTCGGCGTCGTCGGCGCGGTGCAGAAAATCCTGGCCCAGGTGCCGGGCCTGAAAACCGAACTGATCGAGTCCAGTTGCTGCGGCATGGCCGGCAGTTTCGGCTACGACGCCAACCACTATGCCGTCAGCCAGGCCATGGCGGAGGCCGCCCTGCTGCCGGCCGTCCGCGCCGCCGGGCCGGACACGCTGATCGTTGCCGACGGCACCTCCTGCCGCCACCAGATCAAGGACGGTACCGGCGCCCGCGCCCTGCACGTGGCGGAGGTGCTGGCGGCTGCGCTGCCCTAGCCTCTGGACGCGCCGCCCGGAATGGCGGAGAGTCCCCGGCAACGGATCCGTCTCGCGTAAGGAATCGCGCGCCCCATGAGCGAAGAGAAGAAGAAGCCCGTCACCCCACGCCCGGCCGCCACCGTCCTGATGCTGCGCGACGGCCCGAACGGCATGGAAGTCTTCATGGTGAAGCGGCACCACAAGATCGACTTCGCCACCGGCGCGCTGGTGTTTCCCGGCGGCAGCGCCGACCCCGGCGACGGCAGCGACACGGTGCGCCGGCGCGCCGACGGCGCCGACGGCCTCAGCGCCGAGGCGCTGCGCTTCCGCACCGCCTGCGTGCGCGAGGCGTTCGAGGAAACCGGCCTGCTGCTCTGCCGCCGCGCCGACAAGCCGGAGGTGCTGGAGGCGGACGAGTGCGCGGCGCTGCAACACTACCGCGCCAAGCTGGAAGCGAACGAACTGGACTTCGGCGAGTTCCTGGAGGCGGAAAACCTGATCGCCTGCCTCGACCGGCTGGCGCATTTCGCCCACTGGATCACGCCTGCCGGCATGCCGAAGCGCTTCGACACCCATTTCTACGTCGCCCGCACCCCGGCGCGTCAGCTGGCCAAGCACGACGGCAGCGAGAACGTGGACAGCGTCTGGATCACGCCGGCCGAAGCCTGTGCGGCGGCGGATCGGGGCGAATACACCGTCATCTTCCCGACCCGGGTGAATATCGAGAAGCTCGACCGCATGGGCAAGGATGTCGCCACCGCCATGGCGAACATCGACAAGGATCAGGTGGTCACGGTGCTGCCGCAGGTCACGCCCATCGAAGGCGGCCGCATCATGAAAATCCCGGCGGAAGCCGGCTATGGTTTCAGCGAGGTGGCGATCAAGGGCGTGCCCGGCACCCAGGGCAATGTCCAGGTGATCGAGCGCGACGGCCAGCAATTCGGCCTCGCCGCGCCGCTGCAGGACTGACGCGGCCGCCGTTCCGCTACCAGGGGCCGCCGCGCCTGCGGAGCCGGTGGCCCTCCGCTTCGGCATCGCTCCCCGACGTCGGCGGCAGCCCCTGTCGGTGCAAGGGCAGGGTCAGCAGTTCGAACGCCAAGTGTTGCCGGCTGCCGCCCGGGTTTCGTGGGCGCTGCCTGGCCCAAAGGCCGGCTTTGAGCGCCCCGAACCAGGCGCGCCCCCAGGCGGAAGCGCCCCGGCCCTCGGTCGGCCCCGGATCGGCCGGCCGCGGGACTGCCCGATCGAGAGCGCCCATGGTCGGTCTCCCCGTCACTGCCAGAGGTCGTCGGTGGCGGTGAAGGTTTCGATCGTCCCCTGTCCGATCAGGACCGCGCTCTCCAGCCCGACGTCGCTGCCATCGAACCCGTCGGCCCAGGCGTCGGCGTCGGCCGTCACCTTTTGGCCCGCATCGAGTTCGACGGCGATGATCTCGTTGCCCTTGGTGTCGTCCAGCACGAGGCGCAGGCCGCCATCGTCGGTTTTGTCATAGGAGAAGGAGTCGAAGTCCAGGCTCTCGTAACGGCCATCACGTCCATAGACCAATTCATAGCCGTCGGCCGTGTCCAGAACAAAGAAATGGTAGTTTCCAAACAATTCTTCCGTCGGCATGGCACTATCCCTTTCTGTCCCGATTTGTGTCTCCTCGATACGGATCAATGTGGGATGCCATCGGGCAACCAACAGTGACTGGCGTCACAAGACCAACCCTGCCGCTTTTTCTTCCAAAGGCGCCACCGGGACACTCTAGAGCGCTTTCGGCACTGGTTGACCCACTCTCCTGCCCCATCTCCCGCGCAAGCGGGAGCCCATGCCTGAGAGCGTCTCACAGGACACGCACTCTGTTTTGGATTCTCAGGCATGGGTCCCCGCTTCCGCGGGGACAAGGAAGCTGGGCTGGTGAGCCAATTGGAAAAGAATCCGCTCTAACCGGCGGCGCGGATCGCCTGCATCAGCGCCAGCGTGCGCCGGGCCTTCTCGACGATGGGGTAGTCGACGAAATAGCCCTCCACCTGGATCGAGGCGCTGCCCGCCGCCTCGGCCGCGGCGAAGGCGGCGACGATCTTCTCGGCATGGGCCACCTGATCCGCCGTCGGCGTGAAGGCGGCGTTGGCCGCGGCGATCTGGTCCGGATGAATGCAGAGCTTGCCCTGAAAGCCCAGCCCGCGGACCGTGGCGCAGGAGGCCTGGAACGCCTCGGTCTCCCGCAGGTGAATGAAGACGCTGTCCAGCGGCGGCTCCAGCCCCGCGGCGCGGCTCACGCTCACCATCCGGTGGCGCATCGGCAGCAATTCGCCCTCGCCCAGGCTCCATTCGCGGCCAATGTCGAGCGTGTAGTCGCCCGCGCCGAACGAGAGCCGCCGAACCCGCGTCGCCGCCGCCGCGATGGCGTCCAGTGCCTGCTCCGCGCGCGCGGTCTCGATGATCGGGATCAGGTCGATGCTGCCGGGGGCCAGACCCGCCTCGCGCTCGCACTGGGCCAGCAGCCATTCGGCCGTGGCGAGTTCCGCCGCGCTCTCCACCTTCGGCAGGACGATGCCGTCGAGCCAGGGGCCGACCACCGCCTGGAAATCGCCATAGGCGAACGGTGTCGACAGCGCATTCACCCGCACATAGCCCAAGGGCCGCCGCGGCACCGGCCTCGCCCGCAGCGCCGCGACGACCGCCTGCCGGGTGGCGGGCTTTTCGGCGATGGCGACCGCGTCCTCCAGGTCGAGGATGACGGCGTCGGCGCCGGCCGCGAACACTTTCGCGACCTTGCGCGGATGGTTGCCGGGCGTGAACAGCAGGGTGCGGAACGGCATGGGCGGCCTCGGGATGGGAGGAAGGAAACGGCGCATCCTATGCCCGCCGCCGCCACTGGCAACGGCGGTTGACAATATAGGAACAATAACCTATTATAGCGCCCATGCTCGCAACCGCCCCCTTCCCGAACCGGCGCCTGGCGCTGGAATGCCAGTATGACGGCCCGATCCGCCCGGTACCGCGCCGGAGCCGATGGCACCGCCGCGCCGGCGCTCCGGCTGGGCTCGGTGGTGGCCGCGCTTCGCCGCCGCCGGCGCCTCGCGGCCCAGGCCGCGGCCGGGGACCCCGCCCTGGCCCGCATGAGCCGCTACCTGACCCAGGCGGTGCGCGCCGAACGGCTGCGGGAGTAGCCAACCGCGGCGGCCGCTTTTCCTCGGCGGCGGCATTGTCCTACAGTGGCGGACCGCGAACCTCCCCGCCCGACCGGACCGCCGCCCATGCTCCTCCAGCTTTCCGACGAACAACGCCAGCTGCAAACCATGCTTCGCCGCCTCGCCAACGAGCGGGTGGCGCCACGGGCGGCGGAGATCGACCGCACGGCGGACTACCCGCAGGACATGTTCGACCTGCTGAAGGAGCTGGGCCTGTTCGCCCTGCCCATCGACCCCGCCTATGGCGGCACCGGCAGCCTGGTCTCCGCCTGCCTGGCGGTCGAGGAGTTGGGGCGCGTCTGCTACAACACCGCCTATCTGCTGGTGGTGCAGTGGAGCGCCTTCGGCGGCATCCAGTCGGCCGGCACGGAAGAGCAGAAAAAGCGATTGCTGCCGGGACTCGCCGACGGAAGCATCCGCGCCTCGATCAGCGTGACCGAGGCGCAATCGGGCAGCGACGTCGCCGGCATCCTGACCCGCGCCGACCGGGCCGAAGGCGGCTACACGCTTTACGGCTCCAAGGTCTATTGCACCAATTCCACCGTCGCCGACGTGTTCGTCGTCGCCGCCAAGACCGACCCGAGCAAGCGCCATGGCGGCATCAGCGCCTTCATCCTGGAGCGCGACACGCCCGGCTTCACCATCGGCAAGCCGGAGAACAAGCTGGGCGCCCGCGGCATCCCCTCCTGCCCGCTCTATTTCGACGGCGCCTTCGTGCCGGAAAGCGCGCGCCTGGGCGCGGAGGGTGCAGGCTTCCGGGCGGTGATGGACGCCTTCAACCACGGCCGGCCGATCATGGGCGCGCGCGGCGTCGGCCTCGCCCAGGGCGCGATGGAACTGGCCGCGAAATTCGTCGAGGAGCGCCAGGCCTTCGGCCAGAAAGTGGCGGCCTTCCAGGGCGTGCAGTGGATGATCGCCGACATGGCGATCCAGATCGAGGCCGCGCGCGGGCTGGTCTACCGGGCCGCCTCGCTGGCGGACCGGGGCGTGGTCGGCAAGGAGTTGGCGATGGCGGCGGCCATGGCCAAATGCTTCGCCACCGACACGGCGATGAAGGTGGCGACGGACGCGGTGCAGCTTTGGGGCTCGGCCGGCATCAGCAAGGACAATCCGGTCGAGCGCTATTTCCGCGACGCCAAGGTGTTGCAGATCATCGAGGGCACGAACCAGATCCAGCGCAACCTGATCGGCCGCTGGGCGCTGGAAGCCGCCAACGCCACCTGAGCGCCGCGGCGCCTAGCGCGGAGTCTGTTCCCGCTGGCCTACCACCCCATCTCCCCTGTCCTCGCGGAAGCGGGGACCCATGCCTGAGAGGCAAATACAGAGTCGGTATCCTGTGAGAAGCGCTCAGGCATGGGCTCCCGCTTGCGCGGGAGATGGGGCAGGAGCGTGGCTCAACCAGCGCCGCGGCGCCTAGAAGCCCTGTTCCTTGCGGAACGGATGGGCCGGATAGACGCCCAGGATCCGCACCTCGCGGCTGTAGAATTCCAGCTCTTCCAGTGCGTTGCGCAGTGACGCCTCGTCCGGGTGGCCTTCCACGTCGGCATAGAACTGGGTCGCGGTGAACTCGCCCTCGACCATATAGCTTTCCAGCTTGGTCATGTTCACGCCGTTGGTGGCGAAACCGCCCAGCGCCTTGTACAGCGCCGCCGGCACGTTGCGCACGCGGAAGATGAAGGTGGTGATCACCCGCCCGCCGCCATTGGCCGACGGCGGCGGCGGCCGCACCGGGTCGCGCGACAGCACGATGAAGCGCGTGGTGTTGTGGCTCGCGTCCTCGATATCCCGTTCCAGGATTTCCAGCCCGTAAATGTCCGCCGCCAGAGAGGACGCCACCGCGGCTTCCTCGATATTCCGCGACTGCGCCAGGTCGGCCGCGGCGCCGGCGGTGTCCGCATGGACGATCGCCTCCAACCCCAGGCGCTTGAAGGCGTTGCGGCACTGGCCCAGCGCATGCACGTGACTGCGCACGCGCTTGATCGTCTTCAGCGAGGCGCCCTTCGGCGCCAGCAACTGATGGCGCACCCGCTGGAAATGCTCGCCGACGATGTGCAGGCCCGTCCCCGGCAGCAGGTGGTGGATGTCGGCCACGCGCCCGGCCAGCGAATTCTCGATCGGGATCATGCCGAGCGCCGCCCGCCCGGTCTCCACCGCGCCGAACGCGCCCTCGAACGAGCCGCAGGGCAAGGTGGTCCAGTCGGGATAGGCCGTGCGGCAGGCGAGGTCGGAATAGGCGCCGGGAGCGCCCTGGAACGCAATGATTCGGGACGGATCGGTCATCGGGCTTCGTCGGTTGAGGGGCGGGCCGCATACCATGCGCGGGCCCGTTCAAGATCGGCCGGAGTGTCGACCCCGAGAGGAACCGTGTCAACGATGGCAATGTTGATGGGCATCCCGTCTTCCAGGGCGCGCAGCTGTTCCAGGCGTTCGCGCTGCTCCAGCAGGCCGGGCGGCAGGCTCACGAACCGCTCCAGCGCGGCCCGGCGATACACATACAGGCCGATATGGTGATAGAGCGGCCCATCGCCGGTCGGCGCCGTCGCGCGGGTGAAATACAGCGCACGGCGGTTGGCGCCGAACACGGCCTTGACGACATTCGGGTTGGTGCGCTCTTCCTCGCGCACGATCTCCGCCACCGGCGTGGCGATGGCCGCATCGTCCAGCGCCGCCAGCGTCGCGGCGATGGTCTGCGGGTCCAGGGTCGGCAGGTCGCCCTGGACATTGACCACCGTGTCATAGACCCGGGTGGGGTCGACCCGGCGCAAGGCCTGCATGATCCGGTCGGACCCGCTCGGCAGGTCCGGATCGGTCAGCACCGCATCGCCGCCGGCGGCGACCACCGCGTCGACAATCGCCTGTTCGGCCGCGGCCACGATCACCGGCCCGACCTTGGCCGCCTGGGCGCGCTCCACCACGCGGACGATCATCGGCTTGCCGCCAATGTCCGCCAGCGGCTTGTCCGGCAGGCGGGTGGAGGCAAGGCGGGCGGGAATCATCACGATCGAACGCATGGCGGCTGGCCCTTCTGTCGGCGTGGCGGACGGGTCATCATAGCCGATTCCGCTTGCCCCCGATTTGCTTCCCGGGCAAGAGGGCGTGGAGCCTCAGGCCGGCGCGCACGTCAACAGTGGCGTTGAGCCGCATTTGCCCGCAACGGGTTCGGCGGTAGCCGTTTCCGTATGCTAGTCTTGCTGCCCGTGCGATGCCGATAGTCCGAGAAAGGCCCGTTTCATGAACTCGATGGAAGTCAACAAGATCGCAGCCGCGATCCTCACCGCAGGGGTGGTGGCGATGCTGCTGGGCTTCGTCGCGAAGCTGATCATCCCCGTGCCGGGCGCGCACGGCGGCCATGACGGCCCGAACCTGTTTGCCGATCTCGCACCGACCGAGCACAAGGAAGCCGCCAAGCCCGCCGGCCCCGAGCCGATTGCCGCCCTTCTGGCGACGGCGACGGTCGAGGATGGCGAGAAGGTCGCCAAGAAATGCGCCTCCTGCCACACGTTCGAGCCGGGCGGCCCGAACAAGGTCGGCCCGAATCTGGCCGGTGTCGTCGGTGCGCCGCACGCCCATCACAAGGACTTCGCCTATTCGGCCGTCATGCAGGACATGAAGGGCACCTGGACCTATGACGCCCTGAACCATTTCCTGTACAAGCCGAAGGACTACGCGCCGGGCACCAAGATGTCGTTCCCGGGCCTGAAGGACGCGAAGGACCGGGCCGCCGTGATCACCTATCTGCGCTCGTTCACCGACAACCCGCCGCCGCTGCCCGATCCGGCCGCTGCCGCCAGCGAAGGCGACGCCAAGCCGGCCGAGGGCGAGGCCAAGCCCGCCGAGGGCGCCGCGCCGCAAAAGCACTAGGCGTTCGGAACGCGGGCCATCGCCATGCAGACCGTCCCGCGCGAACTGATCGACCTGGCACAACGGGCGGCTCAACTGAGCCGCCCGATTTTGCGCCGGTATTTCCGCGCCCGGCTGGACGTGGTCCGCAAGGGCGACGAATCGCCCGTGACCCGGGCCGACCGCGAGGCCGAAGCCGCGATCCGCAGCCTGCTGGCGCGCGAGGTGCCGGACCACGGCCTGATCGGCGAGGAGCACGGCAGCGAACGCGCGGACGCCGATTATGTCTGGGTGGTCGATCCGCTGGATGGCACCCGCGCCTTCGTCGTCGGCAAGCCCACCTTCGGCACCCTGATCGCGCTGGCCCACAAGGGCCGCCCGATCCTCGGCCTGATCGACATGCCGATGCTGGACGAACAATGGATCGGCGCCGCCGGCCACCGCACCACCTGGAACGGTGAACCCGCGGAAACGCGGGCGTGCGAACGCCTCGCCGATGCCTGGATCAACACCACCACCCCGGAAATGTTCCAGGGCGCCCAAATGCAGGGCTTCGAGCGCGTGCGGGACGCTTCGGCCGGGTGCAATTACGGCGGCGACTGCTATGGCTACGGCCTGGTGGCCAGCGGCTTTGTCGACCTGACCATCGAGGCCAGCATGCAAACCTACGACTTCATGGCCCTGGTGCCGGTGGTCGAGGGCGCCGGCGGCCGCATCACCGACTGGTCCGGCAAGCCGCTCGGCCTGGATGGCGACGGCACCGTCCTCGCCGCCGGCGACGCCCGCGTGCATGCGGAAGCGGTGGCCCTGCTGACGCGGGATCGGGCCTGAAGCCCTCCCGCCCTTTGCAGCCCCGCGGTGGCGGGCTAAGCTGCCGCCCCGCCTCCGGATAGCGCGAGCGAGCAACGCCCATGACCGCCCCCACCGCCGCCCCCACCTACGAGATTTTTGCCGTCAAATACGGCGAGCGGGTCGGCACCCGTGGCGCGATTTTCATCGGCGGCGACCCGCACGATGCGCCGCTGGCGATGGACTATTATGTCTGGGCGATCCGCAATGGCGAACGCACCGTGATCGTCGACACCGGCTTCTCGCGCGACGAGGGCGAGCGCCGCGGCCGCATCATGACCCAGAGCCCCGACGAAGGGCTCAGGCGGGTCGGGATCGAGCCGAACGACGTCCAGGACGTCATCATCAGCCACATGCATTACGACCATGCCGGCAATCTCGACCTGTTCCCCAACGCCCGCTTCCACCTGCAAACCGCCGAGATGGCGTTCGCGACCGGCCGCGGCATCACCTTCGGCGTCCTCGGCCATTCCTTCACCAAGGAGGATGCGCTGGCGACGCTGCGCGCCACCTTCGCCTACCGGGTGCAGTATTACAGCGGCGATGCGGAGATCGCCCCCGGCATTGCCGTCCATTTCATCGGCGGCCATGCCGCCGGCCTACAATGCGTCAGCGTTCAGACCGAGCGCGGCCGGGTGATTCTCGCCGCTGACGCCGCGCACTATTACGAGAGCTTCCTGGAGGAACCCTCCTTCACCACGCACGTGCACATGAGCGGCATGCTGGAGGGCTATCGCACGCTGCGCCGGCTGGCGCCGTCGGACGCGCATATCGTGCCCGGCCACGACCCGCTGGTGCTGCGCCGCTACCCCGCCGCGGCGCCCGGCCTGGACGGGATCGCCGTGCGCGTCGACCGCCCGGAACAAGCGGACGCATAGACCCGTTGCCGCCAGCGTGTGACATGTGCGGTCCCAGGGCTGGCATCCCGGCCCGACTCTCCCCACTATCAAGCCCATGATCCAGCAGGGTAACGGCCTCCTCCGATCCATCCTCCTCCCGGTGCTGGCAGCCCTGCTGCTGGCCACCGCCCCGGCGCGCGCCGAGAGTCCGGCCGCCGCCGACAGCGCCATCGCTGCCCGCGCAGAGGCGGACAGAGAGGCGGACAAGGGCCAGGAGATCATCCACTCGCACGCCATCGCCATGCACGGCGCGCCGAAATACCGGGCGGACTTCCGGCATTTCGCCTATGTGAACCCGGATGCACCGAAGGGCGGCTTCGTCAAACAGGCGGTGACCGGCACGTTCGACAGCTTCAACCCCTTCATCCCCAAGGGCAATCCGGCCGCCCACAGCACGGCGGGCCTGGAAACCCTGATGACCGCCAGCGCCGACGAGCCCTTCACCCGCTACGGCCTGATCGCCGAATCGGTCACCTATCCCAAGGACCGCTCGTGGATCACCTTCCACCTGCGCCCGGAGGCCCGCTGGCACGACGGCCTGCCCATCACCGCCGACGACGTGGTGTTCTCCTTCAACATCCTGATGAAGGAGGGCCAACCCTTTTATCGCTTCTATTATCGCGACGTCGCCTCGGTCACCGCTGACGACCCGCACACGGTCACCTATCGCTTCAAGACCAACAAGAACCCGGAACTGGCCCTGATCGTCGGCGAGTTGCCGGTGCTGCCGAAGCATTACTGGCAAGGCCGCGACTTCTCCAAGACGACGCTGGAGCCGCCGCTCGGCTCCGGCCCCTACAAGATCGTGGCGTTCGAGCCCGGTCGCTACACCGTGGTCGAGCGGGTGAAGGACTATTGGGGCCGCGACCTGCCGGTGAACCGCGGCCAGGACAATTTCGACCGCATGCGCCACGATTATTACCGCGACCAGACCGTGATCCGCGAGGCGATCAAGGCCGGTGACATCGACTATTACACCGAGAACCAGGCCAAGGCCTGGGCGCAGGATTTCAACATCGAGGCGGTGCGCAAGGGCTGGCTGAAGAAAGAGGAAATCCACCACAACCGCCCGGCCGGCATGCAGGCCTTCGTCATGAATCTGCGCCGGCCGGTGTTCCAGAATATCGCCGTGCGCGAGGCGCTGGCCTACGCCTTCGATTTCGAATGGTCGAACAAGAACCTGTTTTTCGGCCAGTACGAGCGCAGCAACAGCTTCTTCTCCAACTCCGAGCTTGCCGCCAAGGGCATGCCGTCGCCCGAGGAACTGAAAATCCTGGAGCCGTTCCGCAGCCGGCTCGCGCCGGAAGTGTTCGGCCCGGCGGATACGCCCCCCACCACCGACGGCTCCGGCTGGCCGCGCGACAATCTCCGCAAGGCGTTCAAGCTGCTGTTCCAGGCCGGCTATGAGGTGCGCGACCTGAAAATGGTGAACAAGGCCACCGGCGAGCCCTTGCGGTTCGAAATGCTGCTGCGCGCGGGCGGCAGCGCCTTCCGCCGCATCGTGTTGCCGATGCAGCGCAATCTCGCCCGTCTCGGCATCACCATGACCATTCGCGAGGTCGACGATGCGCAATACATCAACCGCATCCGCGCCCGCGATTTCGACATGATCGTCGGTGGCTGGGGCCAGAGCGACTCGCCCGGCAACGAACAGCGCGCCATGTGGAGCAGCGAGGCCGCCGACCTGCCGTCCTCCCGCAACTATGCCGGCCTGAAAGACCCGGTGGTCGACGCGCTGGTCGAGGAAATCATCACCGCGCCCGACCGCGAAAGCCTGGTCAACCGGACCCGCGCGCTGGACCGGGTGCTGCGCTCGCACCATTTCGTGATCCCGAACTGGTACCTGTCGGTGGACCGCATCCTCTACTGGGACAAGTTCTCCCGACCCCGGGTCACCCCCGACAGCGGCACCAGCCTCAGCTACTGGTGGTGGGACGAGGCCAAGGCGGAGCGCCTGGCCGCCGAACGCGGAAAGACGACCAACTGATGCTGGCCTATATCATCCGCCGTCTGTTGCTGATGATCCCGACCCTGCTCGGCATCATGGCGATCAACTTCCTGATCATCCAGCTCGCCCCCGGCGGGCCGGTGGAGCAGGTGATCGCCCAGCTTTCCGGCCAGGGCACCGGCGCCATCCAGCGCGTCACCCAGTCCGGCAGCGAGTTCGTGCCCGGCGCCGGCGGCGAGGGCGGCCCGCAAGGCGGCGCGTCGACCAGCCCTGGCAACACCTATCGCGGCGCCCAGGGCCTGGACCCCGAATTCATCAAGGACCTGGAGCGCCAGTTCGGCTTCGACAAGCCGCTGGGCGAGCGTTTCCTGATGATGATGGGCTCCTACCTCACCTTCGACTTCGGCAAGAGCTTCTTCCGCGACCAGTCCGTAGTCGATCTGGTGCTGGAGAAAATGCCGGTCTCGATCTCGCTCGGCCTCTGGACGACGCTCTTGACCTATCTGATCTGCCTGCCGCTCGGCATTGCCAAGGCGGTGCGGGACGGCTCGCGCTTCGATGTCTGGACCAGCGGTCTCATCATCGTCGGCAACGCCATTCCCAGCTTCGGCTTCGCCATCCTGCTGCTGGTGCTGTTCGCCGGCGGCAACTATTTCGACTGGTTCCCGCTGCGCGGCCTGACCTCGCCCGGCTTCGACCAGATGAGCCTGCTGGAGCAGATCGGCGACTATTTCTGGCACATGACGCTGCCGCTCGCCGCCATGATGATCGGCGCGTTCGCGACGCTGACCCTGCTGACCAAGAACAGCTTTCTCGACCAGATCTCGCAGCAATACGTCATCACCGCCCGCGCCAAGGGCCTGACCGAGCGGCAGGTGCTGTGGGGCCATGTGTTCCGCAACGGCATGCTGATCGTCATCGCCGGCTTCCCCGGCGCCTTCGTCGGCATCCTGTTCGGCTCGGCCGTGTTCATCGAAACCATCTTTTCGCTGGACGGCCTCGGCCTGCTGGGCCTGGAGTCGGCGCTGAACCGGGATTATCCGGTCATGTTCGCGACCCTCTACGTCTTCACCCTGCTGGGGCTGGTCATGGGGCTGGTCGGCGACCTGATGTACATGATCGTCGACCCCCGCATCGACTTCGAAGCGAGAGGAGCCTAGCGCATGGGTGCAACGCCCCTTTTCCCCCTCCTCCCCCGTCCCCGACCCGATCGGGGACCCATGCCTGAGCGCTTCTCACAGGGTTCGGATCCTGTGGGGAACTCTCAGGCATGGCCCCCGGATCAAGTCCGGGGAGGCGGCCGGTGGATCATGAAACAACGGCGGGCACCCTCGCACGTGCCGGAACTGGACGGGTAGCCGCACCATGGCCCTCTCCCCTCTCACCCAACGCCGTATCGCCAATTTCAAGGCCAACCGCCGGGGCTTTTGGGCGCTCTGGCTGTTCCTGATCCTGTTCGGCCTGTCGCTGTTCGCGGAGTTCCTGGCGAACGACAAGCCCTTCCTGGTCTGGTACGACGGCGGCGTCTACATGCCGATTTTCCAGGGCTATCCGGAGACGACGTTCGGCGGCGAATTCCCGACGGAGGCCGACTACCGCGACCCCTATGTGAAAGAGAAGATCGGCGAAAAAGGGTGGATGCTCTGGCCGGTGATCCCGTTCAGCTACGACACCGTCGCCTGGGACCTGCCGGAGCCCGCGCCCTCGCCACCGGATGGCACCCACTGGCTCGGCACCGACGACCAGGCGCGGGACGTGATGGCCGGCCTGGTCTACGGCTTCCGCATCTCCGTGATTTTCGGCGTGACCCTGACGGTGCTGAGCGCGCTGGTCGGCGTGTCGGCCGGCGCGCTGCAGGGCTTTTACGGCGGCTGGTTCGACCTGCTGTTCCAGCGCTTTATCGAGATCTGGTCCGGCCTGCCGACGCTCTACATCCTCATCATTATGGCCAGCGTCATCGTCCCCGGCTTCTTCACCATCCTGACCCTGCTGCTGCTGTTCGGCTGGATCGGCTTTGTCGGCGTGGTGCGGGCGGAGTTCCTGCGCGCCCGCAATTTCGACTATGTCCGCGCCGCGCGGGCGCTGGGGGTGCGCGATCTGGTGATCATCTTCCGCCATGTGCTGCCGAACGCCATGGTCGCGACCCTGACCTTCCTGCCGTTCTCGCTTCTGGGCGGCATCACCAGCCTGACCGGCCTCGACTATCTGGGCTTCGGCCTGCCGCCGGGCTCGCCCTCGCTCGGCGCGCTGCTGGCCCAGGGCAAGGCCAACCTGCAAGCGCCCTGGCTCGGCCTCACCGGCTTTTTCACCATCGCCGTGCTGCTGTCGCTCCTGGTGTTCGTCGGCGAGGCGGTGCGCGACGCCTTCGACCCGCGCAAGACGGGGCTCTGAGCCGATGACCGAACCCCTGCTCCAGGTCCGCGACCTGGCCGTCGACTTCCGCGCCGGCGGCCATGTGAACCACGCGGTGCGCGGCATCTCGTTCGACGTTGCCAAGGGCGAGACCCTGGCGCTGGTCGGCGAGAGCGGCTCCGGCAAGTCGGTCACCGCGCTCTCGATCCTGCAACTTCTCTCCTACCCGCCGGCGAGCCATCCCTCCGGCTCGATCCTGTTCGAGGGGCGGGAGATGGTGGGCGCCGACAAGCGCACGCTGCGCGACATCCGCGGCAACCGCATCGCCATGATCTTCCAGGAGCCGATGACGGCCCTGAACCCGCTGCACACGGTCTACAAGCAGATCGGCGAAGTCTTGCGCGTGCACAAGGGCCTCTCGCCGGAGCGCACCCGCGCGCGCGTGCTGGAACTGCTGCACCTGGTCGGCATTCCCGACCCCGAAACCCGCCTTTCCAGCTATCCGCACCAGCTTTCCGGCGGCCAGCGCCAGCGCGTGATGATCGCCATGGCGCTGGCGAACGAGCCGGACCTGCTGATCGCGGACGAGCCCACCACCGCCGTCGACGTCACCATTCAGGCGCAAATCCTGGAACTGCTGGAGGACCTACGCCAGCGCCTGGGCATGGCGTTGCTGCTGATCACCCACGACCTCGGCATCGTCCGCAAGGTGGCCGACCGGGTGGCGGTCATGACCCAGGGCGAGATCGTCGAGCACGGCACCACCGAGGCGATCTTCGAAGCCCCGCAACACCCCTACACCCGCCACCTGCTGGCGGCCGAGCCCAAGGGCCGGCCGGACCCGGCCGACCCGGATGCGCCGGTGGTGATCCAGGGCCGGGACGTGCGGGTCTGGTTCCCGATCAAGCGCGGCGTGCTGCGGCGCACCGTCGGCCATATCAAGGCGGTGGACGGTATCTCGCTGACCGTGCGCGAGGGCCACACGCTCGGCGTCGTCGGCGAGAGCGGCAGCGGCAAGACCACGCTCGGCCTGGGCCTGATCCGGCTGGAGCGCGCGGAGGGCAGCCTCACCTTCCGCGGCCAGGATTTGCGCCAGCCCCAGGGCCGGGAGTTGCGGGCGCTGCGCAAGGAACTCCAGATCGTCTTTCAGGACCCGTACGGCTCGCTTTCGCCGCGGCTCACCATCCGCCAGATCGTCGGCGAGGGGCTCCGGGTGCACCGGCTCGCCGATACCGAGGCCGAGGCGAACCGGCTGATCGAGTCGACGCTCGCCGAGGTGGGGCTGGAGCCCTCCATGGCCGACCGCTATCCGCACGAATTCTCCGGCGGCCAGCGCCAGCGCATCGCCATCGCCCGGGCGATGGTGTTGAAGCCCCGGTTCATGGTGCTGGACGAACCCACCAGCGCGCTCGACATGTCGGTGCAGGCGCAGATCGTCGACCTGCTGCGCGACCTGCAACGACGCCACAAACTCGCCTACATGTTCATCAGCCACGACCTGAAAGTGGTGCGCGCGCTCGCCCACGACCTGATCGTGATGAAGGATGGCAAGGTGGTGGAACAGGGGCCGGCCGACGCCATTTTCGACGCCCCTCAAGAACCGTACACCCGCGCCCTGCTGGCCGCGGCGTTCGAAATCCGCGTCGCGGAAGCGGAGGCGGTCAGCACCTGAGGCAGCGAGGCCGGTTCGCCCGGCGGCTCGGAACTGGCGGAAAAGCGGCATTGGCGCCGCTGCCGTTGGCCAGGGCGAACGGCAGCGGCGCCAATCCGAAGATCGGCCGGCGCCTCAGTCGTCGCCGCCGGCCGCGGCGGCTTCCTTGGCGGCCATCTGGGCCTTGAGCTGTTCCGGGGTCAGGCGGACGATGTCCTCGTTCTGGTGGCTGTAAATGTCGTAGGGCTGGGTGTCCAACTCCTCCAGCACGATCTCGCCGGCCAGCACCGCGCGCTTCCACTCGGCGTGCGCGGCTTCCTCGCCGTGGAATTCCGGCATGACCTCTTCGGCGAACATTTTCAGCGAGGCACAGATGTCTTCATGGCTGGTCTTGCCGGCCTGGTTCAGCAGGATCACCTGGTCCACATGCGCGTCCTGGAACATGCGCAGCTTGCGGCGGATCGTGTCCGGCGAGCCGATCAGCGCGCCCTCGAACGCCTTCTGCGCCTTCTCCGAATGGCGCCAGTCCTGGAACTTGTCCCAGAGATTGACGGTGCCGGGCGCGGCAATACCCTCGCGGCCGTAATGCGACAGGGCGAAGATGAAGAAGGTCCAGCCGCTGGCCTTCTCATAGGCTTCCTCGTCCGTCTCCGCACACATGAAGCCCGAGACCATGGCGATGTTCGGGTTGGTCTGGTACTCGGTCAGCTTGTGCTGGTTGTGCAGCAGGTTGTTGTAATACTTGTGCACCCAGGCCTCCGCCGCATCCGGCGAGACGAAGGTGAAGCCCAGCGCACCCATGCCCCACTGGCCGGCCTGGCCGATGGTCTGGATGTTGGAGCAGGCAACCCAGAGCGGCGGGTGCGGCTTCTGCACCGGCTTCGGCACCACATTGCGCGCCGGGAAGTCGTAGAACTGGCCGTGCCATTCCCAATCGGTCTTGGTGAACATGGGAATGGTGCACTTGACGGCTTCTTCCCAGCGGTCGCGCTTGGAGCGGACCTGAATGCCGAACGGGTGCAGTTCCGCCGGGCCGGCGCCCTCGCCCATGCCGAACTCGACCCGGCCGCGCGACAGCAGGTCGAGGGTGGACACCTTCTCCGCCACCCGGTGCGGCTGGTTCGTGGTCAGCTGGATGATGCCGTAGCCAAGGCGGATATTCTTGGTGCG
This sequence comes from Alphaproteobacteria bacterium, assembly GCA_020638555.1. Classification (NCBI taxonomy): domain Bacteria; kingdom Pseudomonadati; phylum Pseudomonadota; class Alphaproteobacteria; species Alphaproteobacteria bacterium. Next base: position 531,037 of record JACKII010000003.1, read on the forward strand.
CTGGCTGGCGGCGCCGAGGAACACTTCCGGGCTGGCGGAATGGGAGTATTCCTCCAGGAAGTGATGCTCCACCTCCCACGCGTAGTCATAGCCAAGCTGATCGGCCAATTCGATCTGGGCCAGGGAGTCGTGCATCAGTTGCAGTTCCGCGTCCTCGGTCCAGGGCCGGGGCAACTGATGCTCGTAGAAAATGCCGAATTTCATGGGGCGGGCTCCTTCTTCGCGGCCGCTGCGGAGGCAGGGACCGGCGCGTGTCGAAGCCCTATACTAAAGACCTAGGCGGCGATCCCTACGGGAAAAACTGCCGCGTCCGGTTGGCGAAGGCGACCAGCGACAGCATGACCGGCACCTCCACCAGCACGCCGACCACGGTGGCGAGCGCGGCGCCCGAATGCAGGCCGAACAGCGAGATGGCGACCGCCACCGCCAGCTCGAAAAAGTTCGAGGTGCCGATCAGGGCGCAGGGAGCGGCCACGTTGAACGGCACCCGCCAGGCCCAGGCCGCCGCGTAGGCGATGGCGAAAATGCCATAGGACTGGATCAGCAGCGGCACCGCGATCAGCGCGATCAGGACGGGTTTCTCCACAATCACCTGGCCCTGAAAGCCGAACAGCAGCACGACGGTGGCGAGCAGGCCCAGCACGGAAAACGGCTTCACCCGGCCGGTGAAGGCATCGACGGCGCCCTGCCCGCCCTTGCGCATCAGGCTCGCCCGCACGATGGCGCCCGCGGCCAGCGGAATCACGACATAGAGCGCGACCGAGATCAGCAGCGTCTCCCATGGCACGGCGATGTCGGTGACGCCCAGCAGCAGGGCGACGATGGGCGCAAACGCGAACACCATGACCAGATCGTTCACGCTCACCTGAACCAGCGTGTAGGTCGGGTCGCCCTTGGTGAGTTGCGACCAGACGAACACCATGGCGGTGCAAGGGGCGGCGCCCAGCAGGATCAGGCCGGCAATGTATTCCTGCGCCGTCTGCGGGTCGATCATGTCGGCGAACACCACCTCGAAGAACAGCACGCCCAGGCCGGCCATGGTGAAGGGCTTGATCACCCAGTTGACGACGAGCGTGATCACCAGCCCTTTCGGCCGGTCGCCGATATGGCTGAGGCTCGCGAAGTCCACATTGACCATCATCGGGAAGATCATGGCCCAGATCAGGACGGCGACGACCAGATTGACCGAGGCGACCTCCAACCCGGCCAGCACGCCGAACAGGCCCGGCAGCGCCGACCCCAGCAGGATGCCGGCGCCGATGCAAAGCGCGATCCAGAGGGACAGCCAGCGCTCGAACACACCGATCCCGGCGGGCGCATCGGTGCGGGCGG